>PULL01000079.1 GCA_003550945.1 Thioalkalivibrio sp.
CCGGCGGCAGCGCCACCACCCCGCGCCGCTCCAGTTCGCCCAGCGCCACCCGCGCGCTCACCTCGCGCAAGCGCCCCGTCCCGTCGCGCCAGTCCAGCCACTCACAGACCTGCCGCGACAATGCACTGCGGGTCAGGCCCGGGCACGCGGCGACCACGGAACGAATCCGCTCCAGCACCGACGCTGTCCAGGTTTGACCGCCCACCCGCATGATCCCATCATGCCGCGGTGCCGCCTCCGTGTCCAGCCGAGATGTGGGACATGTTCAGCGCACGCGGGGGAGGGAGACTTTCATGGTCGGGGGTGGCCGAGCGCCATGAGAGTTAGCCCTGAGCATGGACCGTTCAGCGGGCCCCGGGTTTCATCTCCAACGCATACTGTGCCAGCCCACCCGGCCGCCCGGCGCGGGGTGGCCCCGGGATTCGCGCGTCTGATTCATGCGCTCTTTGATGCGTTGATACGGCAGCCGCGTCGCATCTGTCCGGCAGCCCGGGAGGTCCGCAAGGGCCGGTCGCTGGGACAAACAGGCTCCAGCGGCTATGATCCAGCCTGGACCTGCGGGCCCGGCGGGCTGGGCCTTCGCAAGACAGAAATCCACCAAGCGGGACAGGAGTCGCGGCATGAGCTCAATGGATATTCGTGGAAGGGCGTCGAGGGGGATGGGCCTGATCAGCCTCTTCCTGCTCGTACTCGTGATCGCCGTGGTCTATGTCGGTGGCGAGTGGTTTGTCACTCAACACGTGAAGACCGCCGTCGCGGAGATCGTGCAACAGGACACTCGCCAGGAACTGGAGGTGGAAGCCGTCGGCATGGACGGCTGGCTGCTGAGCGGGAAGCGCTCTGGCGACGCGGTGGTTGTGCTGCCGTCGGGCGACCGCGTGCCGGTGAAGTTCTCCATGATCGGCAACCCGTTCACCGGAGCGACCATCACCGTCGAGGGAGAAGAACGCCTGAAGCTCAAGCTGCGCGAACTCTTCGGCAACTTTTTCTGAATTCCTTCGCGGTGGTGGCCCCGGCGCGACTGCGGGGACCACACAGGTCGCTTTCTGCAGGCGAGCGAAGCGCTGCGCGGCAGGGTTCCGGCAAAACGCCGTCCGAGCCCGAGCCCACGGGCACCGCTCATTTTTGTGGGATTCCCGCAGACGATGCCGCGAGGGCGGACCGAGGAAGCAACAGGGACGCGCGTGCGCTGTCCCCGGAACCCCCGCTCAATCAACCGCAGGCGCGGGGTAAGGCTCCAGCGACGAATAGTCCCGGCTCACCCAACCGACGATGCCCTCGGCAGAGCGGACCTGGTAAAACGCCGTGCCGGTTTCGAGCAGTTCCAACTCCGCGCCGTCGTCCAGAATGCGCAGGACCAGGCTGTCCAACGACGGAGCGGCCCGCAAATTGACCCGCGTGTCGGGTTGCAGGAAGACCTGAAACGGACCCTCATCCGCGACCGCCATCGCTTCTGAACCCACTGGCAGCTCGTCCACCACCGGCAACTCTGTGGCTTCGGGGGCGGGCATTGCGACATCCGGGAGTGGCGCGATCTCACCCCCCGTTTCAGGAGCAACCCGAGCCGGATCGGGCTCGCCCGATTCAGACACCGCCTCAACGAGCGCGACCGGCGCGTCGACGACCTCAGCCGCCGTTTCCGCAGGTGCGGAGGGCGACGAGAGCCACGCGTAGATCGCGAAACCGATCAGACCGAGCAGCAGCACCAGGAGGGCCAGCGCTCCGAAGATGCGATTCCAGTGGTAGATGTACTGGGTTTCCACCGGCTGTGCGGGCATGCCGACACCGGTTCTTGCCTTTCGATCGCGTGTTGGAGTTTGGCTGTTCATAAGCTGCTGCGCAGTATAAACGATCCTCTTTGCCTCGGCCGACTCCCTTTCACGTGCATCCTCGCGCCCGGCGTCCGTGCCGATTCCGGCGGGTTCTTGCGGCTCCAGGGGTTGCGGTCTGTGCGTTCCCTGCCCACACGCTGGAGTTGACAACGGCCCCGCACCGGCTAGTTTCCTCAGGATGGCCCATGCCCGTGCTCGGGCCTGAAAGTACAGGCCACGCCGTGCGCCGCCTGTAAGCCAACACCTCGACAGGGAGCAGTGAGACATGAGGTACGACGAGATCTACGCCCGCTCGATGCGGGATCCGGAGGGCTTCTGGGCCACGGCTGCCGACGCAATCGACTGGGACACACGCTGGGAGAAAGTGCTGGACGACAGCCGGGCCCCGTTCTACCGCTGGTTCGCAGGCGGCCGGTTGAACACCTGTTACAACGCAGTAGACCGCCACGTCGAGGCGGGGCGCGGCGATCAGCCGGCATTGATCCATGACAGCCCGGTCACCGGATCCAAGCGGACCCTCACGTACCGGGAGCTGCGCGACGAAGTGGCCCTGTTCGCTGGGGCCCTTGCCCGCCTGGGTGTCACCAAGGGTGACCGCGTGATCATCTACATGCCGATGGTGCCGGAGGCCGTGGTGAGCATGCTCGCCTGCGCCCGGATCGGGGCGGTGCACTCGGTGGTGTTCGGCGGCTTTTCCGCGCACGAGCTCGCGACACGTATTGATGACGCCGCGCCACGCGTCGTCATCGCGGGTTCCTGCGGCGTCGAGCCCACCCGGATCGTGCAGTACAAGCCGCTACTGGACAAGGCCGTCGAGCAGGCGACGCACAAGCCCGAACACTGCATCATTCTGCGGCGCGAACAGGGGTTGGGCGCAATGGTTCCCGGGCGCGACA
>PULL01000238.1 GCA_003550945.1 Thioalkalivibrio sp.
CAGCGGGGACGACGCGACTGCACTCGATTTCCTGCTTGCCGGCGGCCAGGGGGTGATCTCAGTGACGGCGAACGTTGCCCCGGGCCCAATGCACGAGATGTGCATGGCCGCCCTCGATGGCGACGTGGCGCGGACCCGAGAGATCAACGCGCGGCTGGACGGACTGCACCACGCGTTATTTCAGGAAGCCAACCCGATTCCGGTAAAATGGGCCGTAGCGCGGATGGGACTGATCCCAGACGGAATACGCCTGCCGCTTACACCCCTTTCCGAAACCTGTCATGCCGCCGTGCTGGACGCAATGCGCCGGGCCGGCATCGCGGCGGAAAACTGAACTTGATGAAGAAGTATTGCTCCACCAGATCCCTCAACGTGCTGGGCAGGAACCTGCCCATCGCCGCGATCGCCCTGCTTCTGCTGTCGGGCTGCGGAACCCTCGGTGCACCCGACGGCCCGCGCTACGAGGCCAGTCGTCAGGTCGAGTCGCTGGAACTGCCCCCTGACCTGATCGCCCCGGGAATGGAACGCGCGTTCCGGATCCCCGACGTTCCAGGCGAGAGGATCAGTGCGCGCGAATTGGAGCGCGACCCACGTCGCGCACCGGAACAGCGGGTCACCGACACGACGATCGTGCTGCCAGACAGCCCGGAGGTACAACTCCGACGCGACGGGCAATTGCGCTGGCTGCATGTCGAGGCTACGCCCGAGGCCCTATGGCCCCAGCTGCGTCAGTTCTGGCGCGATCAGAACCTGACGCTGGCCCGCGACGAGCCCGCGGTCGGCATCATGGAAACGGAATGGGCCGAGAACCTCGCCGGCATACCGGTGGGTGCCACCCGTGGCCTGCTGGCGCGCGCGCTCGGGACCATCTACGACGCCGGCACGCGCGATCAGTACCGCCTGCGCGTGGACCGCGTGAACGGCGCGACCGAGATTTTCATCAGCCACCGCGGCGCCGTCGAGCGCGGTGATGCCGACGGCCAAGCCACGCGCTGGTTCATTGCGGATCCGGACCCCGAGCTTGAGGCCGCGATGTTGAACCGGCTGCTGGTGTTTCTGAGCACGGGCGAGACCCCCGAGCGGGTCGCCCATGCTGAGGACGCCGATTTCGAGCGTACCGGGCGGATCGATCTGGTCGAACGCGATGGCCAGTTGGTACTCACCCTGCGCGGCGAGCCGGATGCGCTCTGGCGCCGCCTGGGTCTCGCGCTCGATCGAACCGGCCTGATGGTCGACGAGCAGGATCGCCGCAGTGGTACCTTCCTCGTGACCTACCGGCCCGACGTTGCCGACCAGGACACTCGACGGCCCGGCATGTTCCGGCGCATGTTCGGTGAAGGCCGCGAAACGGCCGCGCGAATGGACCAGCGCTATCAGGTACGCATGATCGAGAACGGGCGCGATCTCAAGATCGAGGCGCTTTCGATCGAAGGAGAGCGCCTGCGCACGCGCGACGAGCGCTTCGTCCTGGAAACGATTCAACCGCAGCTGCGCTGAGGGCCGGTGGCGGAACGCGTAAGCGAGGCCCCGCACCAGTGTTCGGCGGGCGGCGTACCGCAGGCGCCCATTGGCGCCGACGCCGTCCTTGTTGACCGATGATCCGTTTCGCTTCCCTGGGCAGCGGCAGTGCCGGTAACGCCCTGCTGGTGGAGACCGCCGACACTTGCGTGCTCGTCGATTGCGGCTTTTCGTTGCAGGAAACGCGTTTGAGGCTCGCCCGCCTCAAGCGCACGCCGGAACAGGTCGACGCCCTGCTGATCACCCACGAACACTCGGATCACATCGGATCTTCCGCCGCCCTCGCACGCCGCCATCGGATTCCGGTCTACATGACGCCCGGCACGCGCCTGGGTGCCCGCGATCCGGCCTATCCCAGGTTGCGCGAGTTCCACGCGGAGGAATCCCTCGCGATCGGCAGCCTCGAAATCCACCCGTTCACCGTCCCGCACGACGCGCGCGAGCCCACTCAGTTCGTGTTCAGCGACGGCGCACGCCGCCTTGCCCTGCTCACTGACGCCGGACATGTGACCGCCCATATGATCGCAAGGGTCGATGGTGTCGATGCCCTTCTGCTGGAGTGCAACCACGATCCCCAGATGCTCGCCCACGGTCCCTACCCCGCGGCATTGAAAAGACGTGTCGGTGGTCCCTATGGCCATCTGCCCAACCACGAGGCACAGCGCCTCCTCAGCTCGATTGACCGAGGGCGGCTGCAGCACGTGCTGGGCATGCATCTGTCCGAACGCAACAACCGACCGGAACTCGCACGGGCGGCGCTTGCGGCCGGGCTCGGGTGCCGCGCCGAAGAAACCGCCCTCGCCGACCAGCAAAGCGGCTTCGAATGGCGCGAACTCCGCTGACACGGCTCAGAACGCCCGCACAGCTCAGCGGAATTTCAACACGCCAAAGGGCATGGTCGCGGCGGACCAGCCTGAAAGATGAAACCTCGAGCCACGGAAAACACGGACAGACACGGAAAGGGCACAAAATCCATTTTCGTCTTCCGTGCTTTCCGTGTCCTTCCGTGGCTGTTTTTCTCGTCAAGCCAATTCTTACGCGCATAAAAAAACCCGGACGCCGTCGGACGTCCGGGTTGGGTAAATGCCTGGCAGTGACCTACTCTCACATGGGGAGACCCCAAACTACCATCGGCGCTGAACAGTTTCACTTCCGAGTTCGAGATGGGATCGGGTGGTTCCTGAACGCTATTGCCGCCAGGCAAACTGG
>PULL01000207.1 GCA_003550945.1 Thioalkalivibrio sp.
CCGCAGGGCATCGCCGCCACCGAGACCTGCGCGGCACTGGCCCGCGAACACGGTCTGACACCGGTGCAGCTGGCGCTGGCTTTCATCAACCGCCAACCGTTTGTGGCCAGCAACCTGGTGGGCGCGACGCGTCTGGACCAGTTGGCCGAGAACATCGCCAGCGTCGAGGTGCAGCTCGACGACACGATCTGCGAGGTGATCGAGGCGATCCACGCGCGGTACACCTACCCCTGTCCCTGAGGGCCGCGTACAGTCGCGGGGACAGATTGATGGATCTGCTCCCTTCCTTTCGTGGCAGGTCAATGGTCCCGCGGCGGCGGCTCCAGATCCTCGAAGGATTCGGCGGGGTCGAGCGAGACGCCGACGCTTTCCAGATGCAGCGCGGGACTCCCGGGCCCGGATTCGAGCAGCAACCAGTGGCTGCCCTCGCGCCGGTACAGCTCCAGCCGCCGGGCTTCGATGTCCACCAGTAGGTACTCGCGCAGGCTCTCCAGCCGGCGGTAGGCTGCGAATTTCGCCCCACGGTCGAACGCGGCGGTGGAATCGGACAGCACCTCGATCACCAGGCATGCGTGATCGATTGCAGTATCGGCGCTGCGGTCGCGTGGGTCGCAGGTCACCATCACGTCGGGGTAGAAATAAGCGTCGGCCGTCTCGACATGCAGCTTCATGTCAGCGACGAAGGCCTGGCAGGGGGAGCCTTTCAGACGCTGGCGCAGCAAGCTCCCGATCGCCAGCGCGACCAGCGCATGCTCCCTGCGCACTCCGACCATCGCGTAGATCTCGCCCGCGAGATATTCGTGCTTTTCCGCCTGCTTCGCCTCCCAACGTAGGTATTCCTGCAGGTCCATCATCGTGCGCGGTACCGCCTCTCCCATTGGGCACCTCCCTGTGCCTGTTCAAACCTGACCCGAGTATTGCCCCGATGCCCGTGGCGGTTCAAGCACTCCGGCCATCCTCCCGCCCCCGGGTGTGGCGAAGGGTTGGGGAGGGGACACGTCCCCCGCTAAAATCGCGACATGCAGCCCGCAGCCGCACGGATCCCGTTGATCGACACCCACGCGCACCTCGACGTGGATGAGTTCACTGCCGATCGAGACGACGTGCTTGCCCGTGCCCGCGAGGCCGGTCTCGTCGCGCAGGTGGTGCCTGCGATCAGCCGCGCCTATTGGCACGGTCTTGCCGAACTCGCCGCGCGCCACGAGGATCTCTTCCCCGCCTACGGCCTGCACCCGGTCTACCTGGAGTCCCACGCCGACGCCGACGTCCAGGCCCTGGACGCCTGGCTCGCGGACCACCCGGCAGTGGCCGTGGGCGAGATCGGCCTCGACGGCTACGTGGACGCGATCGCGACCGGTGACGCCTGGGACCGCCAGTGGCAGCTGTTCAACGCGCAGCTCGACGTCGCGATCAACCACCGTCTGCCGGTGATCATCCACGCCCGGCGCGCGCTCGACCACGTGCTTAAGGCGCTGCGGCAGCGCCCCGGGCTCACCGGTATCATTCACAGCTTTTCCGGCAGCCGCCAGCAGGCGGACCAGGCGCTCGCACAGGGATGCTGCCTCGGCTTCGGTGGTCCGGTGACGTATCCTCGGGCCAACCGCCTGCGCAAGCTGGTCGCCGGCCTGCCGGAGGAGGCGCTCGTGCTGGAGACCGACGCGCCCGACCAGCCGTCGGTGAGCCACCGTGGCGAACGCAACGAGCCGTCGTTCCTTCCCGAGATCGCCGCGTGTGTGGCTCAGTTGCGCGGCGTTCCCGTCGAGCAACTCGCGCAGACGACCGCAGCCAATGCACGGCGGATTCTAGATCTGGATTCAGTCCGATGATCTCTGAGGCACGCCGCGTACGACCGCGTCGGGGTTGGGCGGGTGTCGGGCTCCCGTTGGCGGGACGCCGTGAATACGTCCCTGTAGGCTTGACGGCAGCATCCATGCTGCCGACACCCGCCAACGTGAACCCGACACCCACCCTGAAGCGGTTGGGGAATGCCAGAGAAGAATCTTGCAGATCGGGCGCCAAAATCCGCGCCTCTGCCACCGGCGAGCGGAGACCCGTCTTGTCCACTGCCAGCCTCAAGGCTTTGCGCGGGTCAATCCGCACTATGCCAAGTGCTTCTGAGTCACCTGCTCGTAATGTCGCTAGCGACTGACCCATTCCTGGAACGCACCGGTCTGCTGCTGGGTGCGGAGGCGTTGGCGGCGCTGCGTCGCCGGCACGTGCTGATCGCCGGGTTGGGTGGTGTGGGCAGTTACGCGGCGGAGGCGATCGCGCGTGCCGGGGTCGGTCGGATTACGCTGCTCGACCACGACCGAGTCGCGCCGTCCAACCTGAACCGGCAGCTGGTGGCGCTGCGTTCCACCGTGGGTCAGCCGAAGACCGAGGTGATGGAGCGGCGCATCGCCGATATCGATCCTGCGATCGGCGTGCAGACTGTCACGGAATTCCTGCGGCCTGACAACATCCCGGAGCTGATACCCGGCGATGCGGATTACGTACTCGACTGCATCGACTCCATCGCCTGCAAGGCCGCGCTGGTGGCGGCCTGCCAGGCGCGCGGACAGAGGATCATCTCCAGCGACGGTGCGGGAGGACGCGTCGATCCCACATTGATCCGGGTCGGTCCGCTCGCCAAGACCCAGATCTGTCCCCTTGCAAGGGTTCTGCGCAAGCAGTTGCGGCGTTTGGGCGCGAGTCTCGATTACCCGGTGGTCTATTCCCTGGAGGTA
>PULL01000126.1 GCA_003550945.1 Thioalkalivibrio sp.
CCGTGTGTATCCGTGGCTGGGCTTGTCATCCTTCGGGGTGGCCCGCCGCGGCCATGACAGTTAGCGTGACAGCGGCGGGTTTCTCGTCTCTCCCGCGAGTGGGGCCGGGGGTGAGGACCGGGGGGAGGGGAGCCGCCCCCACCCCCCGCGGTGGGTCAGTGCGCTTCGGCGCGTCCGTCGTACGCCTGTGCGAGCCGCGACTGGACGTCGTACGGCGCGGGCTCGTACTCACCGCCCGAGAGCACGAATTCACTGTCGCCTGCGCAGATCGACTTCAGCCGGGCCTCGAAGCCCTCCATTTCCGCCATCGGCACCAGCGCGTGGATCACCATCCAGCCCGGGGCCGGGCTATCGGTGCCGGTAACCCGGCCGCGGCGGCTCGAGAACTCGGAGCTGATTTCACCGAAATGGTTGTCCGCGGCTTTCACGCTGACGGTGACCAACGGTTCCAGCACCACCGGGCCCGCGCTGCGCGCGGCCTGGAGCGTCGCATTCTTGGCCGCGAGGGAGAACGAGATCTCGTTCGAATCGACCGCATGGTGCTTGCCGTCGAACACGGTCACGCGCACGTCCTGAATCGGGTAGCCGGCCACCGCGCCTTCCTCGAGCGCCTGCTGCACGCCCTTCTGCACCGCGCCCATGAAATTGCCGGGGATGGTGCCGCCCTTCACCTCGTCCTGAAAATCGAAGCCGCTGCCGCGGGGCAGGGGCTCGACACGCAGCGCGACCTCGCCGAACTGTCCCGAACCGCCGCTCTGCTTCTTGTGCCGGTAGCGGGCCTCGGCATTGCCGGTGATGGTTTCCCGGTAGGGGATCAGCGGTGTCGACGTGTCCAGCTGCAGGTTCCAGCGGCTCGCCATCTGATCGAGAAGCAGCTTCAGGTGCAGCGCGCCGAGACCGCGGACCACCGTCTGGCGGGTCTGGGCCTCGAAGCCCACTTCGAGGCAGGGGTCTTCGTCGAGCATCCGAGGCAGTGCTTCCGAAAGACGCTGTTCGTCACCGTGCTTGCGCGGCAGCAGCGCCAGCCCGAACACCGGTTTCGGATAGGGCGGCGGGAGCAGGTGGTAGTAGTCTTCGTCGTGCGAGTCGTGCAGCACCGCGTCCCGGTGGAGCTCGTCGATGCGCGCGACCGCGCAGATGTCGCCCGGCACCGCGCGTTCGGTTTCGACCTGGTTGCGCCCCTGCAGCCTGAGGAGGTGCGCCGCCTTGAAAGGCTTGCGTGCGTCCCCGATGAACAATTGTGTGTTCGACGTCATGGTGCCCTGGTGTACCCGGAACAGCGCGAGGTGCCCGCGGAACGGATCGTTCTGGACCTGGAACACGTGGGCGATCACGTGACGGTCCGGGTCCGGGACGACCTCGACCGGTTTGGCGGAAGATCCTTCGCCTTTCACGAAGTGCGGCGGGTTGCCCTCGGTGGGATCGGGCATCAGGCGACCGAGGATGTCCAGGAGTTCGGGGATCCCCGCGCCGGTTTTGGCCGAGACGAAGCACACGGGAATCAGGTGGCCTTCGCGCAGCGCCTGTTCGAACGGGTCGTGCAGCTGTTCCGGATCCAGCGACTGCCCCTGTTCGAGGTAGCGGTTCATCAGTTCCTCGTCGAGCTCCACCACCTGGTCGACGATCGCCTCGTGCGCATCGGCCACGCTGGAGAAGGCGGTGGTCGCACTTTCATCGGGCTTGAAGAAGCAGTCGATCACGCCCTGCCCATCCGGGGCGGGGAGGTTGATCGGCAGGCACTCCGGGCCGAACGCATCCGTCAGGGACTGCATCAGCGCGCCCAGGTCCAGTTCCTCGCCGTCGATGCGGTTCACGATGATCATCCGGCACTTGTCGGCCGACGCCTCCATGACCTTGCGCGTAACCGCCTCGATTCCGGCGTTGGCATTGACCACCACTGCAGCGGTTTCCACCGCGGGCAGCGCGAGCAGGGAGCGGCCAAGGAGATCGGGCAGCCCGGGCGTGTCGAGGAGGTTGATCCAGTGGCCCGCCCATTCCATGTGGGCCAGGGTGGTGCTCAAAGAGTGACCCATGGACTTCTCGAGCGGGTCCTGGTCACTCAGGGTATCGCCGCGTTCGACCTGTCCCGGAGCCTCGATTTCCCCCGTGGCTGCCAGAAGAGCCTCCAGCAGAGTGGTCTTGCCGCTGCCGGCATGCCCGAGCAGGGCGACGTTGCGAATGTCCTGTACTGCAGTCGGTGTCATCACACGCTTCCGTTTGGGTGAAATTTATGCGAAGTCTGGCGTGGCTTGAGGTCCCTGACAATGCTTTCCGGGGCGCTTCCGATGGTGATCCAGCCTGCGAGCCGACGGCCGCGCCCGGGCACCGCGACCGGCGGCTGGGCTGAGACGCATCAGGCCCCTCAGAAATACCCGTCGAGGCGCAGGTAGCCGATCAGGAACAGCAGCGAAAGCACGCCGGCGACGATGTAAAGGATGTTCGAGAGCCTTCGGTTGTTGGGGCGACTGAAGTACGCGGCCCAGAGTGCGAGCAGGATCAGCACGAAAAAGAAGAAGAGGAACCGCATGGTGTTCAGGCGCTCCCGGGCAGGGTGTAGGGAAGAGGGATCACGTGGGCCGCCGGACCGTCGGGACTGCCCCACCGCAGGGGTTGCTCTGCGGAGGCGACCTGCATCACCGCCAGGGCCGCATAGAGGCCGTCCGGATGCAGCACGGCATCGACGATTTC
>PULL01000169.1 GCA_003550945.1 Thioalkalivibrio sp.
ATCGTTCATTGCGCATATCTAACATATGGTTGCGAAAAGATATAGCTCAGGACGGCCTTATAGATGTCCTCACTGGAATCAACCGGGATTACGGTTGCGGCCGGAGCCCTTCTCCGGACCCCAGGACCGCGTTCCAGACGGTCTGCGGTTCTTGAGGTCTCGTCACCCATGAAATGAGGTTTTCCCTTTCTCGGACATCCTGTCAGGTGAACGATGGGCGCCTGAAGCTACGCAGGTGTGGCGTCGTCACATTGGGCGCGACCGATTCAAAGCAGTTTTCGGCCCCTGGCTATTCGCTGCCGGGCGTCGGGCCGCTGCCGGCCATTCGGGTCTCAAGTCGCCCCTTAGGTAAAGCTTGCCCTAAGGGTCGACCACTGCCACCTCCAGCCGTCGGGGTCTCTTGCCAACCCTGAACGGGTGCGCGGGCGGAGCGGTTGAGTGGCTGCAATCGGACGCAGAACTGACATGCGAAACGGGACTTCGGCATCGACTTCGAGGCCCGCTGGCGTTCAGGCGCAGGCTCTGACGCGTGCCGTTTCCGGATCGAGCTTGATCTCTGCCGCGACGACGCCGTCCTGCGGCAGGCTGAGGTGGAAGCCCACCTTGCGACAGACACGCTGCATGCCCTGGTTCTCGTTCAGGATGTCGGCGGTGATCCGCGTCACACCCTCCTCGCGGGCGCTGTTCACCAGCAGACGGAGCAACTGCGTACCTATGCCCAGGCGCTGATCGGCATCGTTGATGAGCATCGAGAACTCGGCGTGGCACCTGTTGTGGAGCCGGCTCCAGCGCCCGACGCCGAGGATACGGTGTTCGTCGCGCTCCCGGTCGTGATAGTCGACCACCAGGGCCATCTCCCGGTCGTAGTCGGTGAAGCAGATGCGGGTGAGCCGCTCATGGGCCACACGCTGGGCCAGTTGCATGATGTGGAAGTAGCGCAGATAGACACTGCCCTCGGACAGGTTCTGGTGGAACTGCGCCATCAAAGGCTCGTCTTCCGGGCGAATCGGACGGATCGTCACGACCCGCTCGTCTTTTAGGACCCACTCGCTGACGTACTGGACCGGATAGGGCCGGATGGCCGGGCGCGGCAGAGTCTGGACATCCACGTCCGGCGCATGCAGCAGCACCCGGGCATCGAGTGCACGCAAGGCCCCGCGTCCGGTGGCGTCCATCGGGGAGACCAGCAAGGGGTTGATGTCGATCTCCTTGATCTCGGGATGCTCGATGATGAGCTGGCTGAAACGCACCAGAAGCTTCTCGACCTGCGGCAGGTCCACCGCCTCGCGGCCGCGCACGCCCTGCAGCGCGGCATAGATGCGGGTCTGTTCCATCAGGCGGCGGGCGAGGGTGGTGGTCAGTGGCGGGAGGGCGACGGCACTGTCGCGCATCACCTCCACCATCTGGCCACCGGCGCCGAACAACAGCACGGGGCCGAACTGGGCGTCCACGCTGCTGCCGAGGATGAGTTCGTAGCTGTCATCCCGGGAGATCATCGGCTGGACGGTGACACCATCGAAATGCTCCGCCCCGGCCTTGGCGGCCACGGTGTCGCGGATGCCCTCGAAGGCGGCGGCCACGGCCGCGTCATCGGTCAGGTGCAGGCGCACTCCACCGACGTCGCTTTTGTGGGTGAGGGTCTTCGAGTCCAGTTTGACCACCACCGGATAGCCGATCGCCCGGGCCTGGATCACGGCCTCGGCGGCGGTGTGCGCCTTGTGGGTTGCGACTACCGGAATGCCGTAGGCCGAAAGCAGGGTCTTCGATTCCAGTTCGGTCAGTACCGTGCGCTGATCGCGGACAGCTTGCTTCAGCAGGCGCTTCACCTGCGTCATGGCGAGGCCGGACTCGTCCCAGGTCATCGCCGGGGCCGGAGTTTCGTACAGGGCCTTCAGGCTGCAGTGGTAGCGCCACATCAGGTTGAACAGGTGCGTGGCGGCATCCGGGTGCGAGTAGGTCGGAATATTGGCCTGGTTCAGGATCGCCTTGCCGGAGACGACCTCGGCGCCGCCCATCCAACTGGCCAGTACCGGCTTCTTCAGATCCTTGGCGCATTCCTTGATGCGCTCGGCGGTCCGGGTCGGATCGGTCATCGCCTGCGGCGTCAGCACCACCAGGATGCCGTCGGCATTCGGATCGCGGGCAGCGATTTCGAAGGCCTGCGCGTAGCGCTCTGGACCGGCGTCGCCCAGGATATCGACGGGGTTACCGTGGCTCCAGTGCCGGGGCAATACGGCATCTAGTTCGCTCAGGGTGTCTTCGTGCAGCGGGGTCAGTTCGCCGCCGCCGGTGATCAGGGTATCGGTGCTGAGCACCCCCGGGCCGCCGGCATTGGTCAGGATCGTCAGACGGGGCCCCTGCGGCAGATAGGCCTGCTTCGCGAGCACCTGCGCGACATTGAACATCTCGGCCAGGGAATCCACGCGCAGGACCCCGGAGCGGCGGAAGGCGGCATCGAGCACCGCATCGCTGCCGGCCAGGGAACCAGTGTGGGAGGCGGCCGCTTTTGCGGCGGCCTCAGTGCGGCCGGCCTTGATCACGATGATCGGCTTGGTCAGCGCGACCTCGCGGGCGGCGGAGAGAAACGAGCGGGCATCACCGATGCTCTCCATGTAGATCACGATGCTGCGGGTGTGCGGGTCGTCGCCCAGGTAGTGGATGAGATCGCCCCAATCCACGTCCAGCA
>PULL01000084.1 GCA_003550945.1 Thioalkalivibrio sp.
CGACGATGCCGCGGTCTTCCGCATCAACGACGAGCAGGCGCTGGTCGCGACCACCGATTTCTTCATGCCCATCGTCGACGATCCCTATGATTTCGGGCGCATCGCGGCAACCAACGCGCTGTCGGACCTCTACGCGATGGGCGCGACTCCTTCGCTCGCACTGGCCATCGTCGGCATGCCGATCGCCAAACTCCCGGTCAGCACGATCCGTCGCGTACTGGAAGGCGGCGCCGACGTTTGCCGCGACGCCGGCATCCCGCTGGCCGGGGGGCATTCGATCGATTCCGTCGAACCCATTTACGGGCTGGCCGCGATGGGACTGGTCCATCCCGCAAAGCTGAAGCGCAACGATGCCGCGAAGCCCGGCGACCAGCTGATCCTTGGAAAGGCCCTTGGGGTCGGCATCCTCGGCAGCGCGGTGAAGGAAGGCAAACTCGATGCGGCTGGCTACGCGACGCTGATCGACACCGCCACCCGCCTGAACCGCCCCGGTATCGCGTTCAGCGAACTCGAGGGTGTCCATGCACTGACCGACGTAACGGGCTTTGGCCTGCTCGGCCACCTGCTCGAGATCTGCCGCGGCTCGGGTGTCGGAGCACGGGTGAATTTCGCCAGTCTTCCATTGCTCCAGGCCGCCGTTCCGCTGCTGCAGCAGGGCGTCGGTCCCGGTGCGATCGACCGGAACTGGGAGAGCTACGGAGACGGCGTGGATCTAGATCCCGCACTGCCCGACTGGGCGAAACGGATCGCCTGCGACCCGCAGACCAGCGGGGGCCTGATGGTGGCCTGCGAACCGGGGCTGGTCGACGAGGTGCTGTCGATCTTCCGCGCCGACGGTTTTGGAGACGCCAGCGTGATTGGCGAACTGGTCCCGGGAAGCCCGCGCGTAGCGCTGCTGGCCGGATGACCCCCTACATGGAACGGAGGAATCGATCATGTCTGCTGTGCTGCGTTTTCTGACTTCCCGTTGGGGCCCCGCGATCACCGGAGCCGTGGTCGGCGTGCTGGCGCCGGTGCTCGTCTACCTCGGAAACCCCGGCAACATGGGCCTGTGCGTGGCCTGTTTCACCCGCGACATTGCCGGAGCCCTCGGCCTGCACCAGGCCGCGGCGGTGCAATACATCCGCCCGGAAATCATCGGCCTGCTACTGGGTGCGTTCGCCGCGGCCTGGCTGTTCCGCGAGTTCCGGCCGCGCACCGGATCGGCACCGCTGGTGCGCTTCTTTCTCGGGATGTTCGCGATGCTGGGTGCACTCGTGTTCCTCGGCTGCCCGTGGCGCGCGTTCCTGCGGCTCGGCGGTGGGGACTGGAGCGCGCTGTTCGGCATCCTCGGGCTGATCGTTGGCATCGTGGTTGGCATCCTGTTCCTGCGCAAGGGGTTCAGCCTCGGCCGCAACCGGACGGGTCCCAAGGCGCTCGGCTTCGTGATGCCGGTGATGATGCTGGCACTGCTCGCGCTACTGGTGTTCCAGCCGATGTTCGGCCGCGACGCAGACGGGAACCCGGCGGGACCCATCTTCCAGTCGGTCACCGGCCCGGGCAGCCAGTACGCTCCGCTGCTGATCGCGCTCGGGGTGGGCCTGCTGATCGGCTTCCTGGCCCAGCGCAGCCGTTTCTGTACGGTAGGTGCGATCCGCGACAGCATTTTGCTGCGGGATTACCGCCTGCTGTGGGGTGTGGTCGCGGTGGTGATCGCGGCGGTGATCACCAATGCGCTGCTTGGCCAGTTCAACCCGGGATTCGAGGGCCAACCGGTCGCGCACAATCACATCCTCTGGAATATCGGCGGCATGGTCGTCGCCGGGCTCGCGTTCACCCTGGCCGGCGGCTGTCCGGGCCGTCAACTCTTTCTTGCCGGCGAAGGCGATGCCGACGCCGGGGTGTTCATCCTCGGGATGCTGGTCGGGGCCGGTGTCGCCCACACCTACAGCATGGCCAGCTCCCCCGCCGGACCGGGAGCCTTTGGCCCGGCGGTGGTGATCACCGGGCTGATCGTGCTCACCGTGATCGGACTGACCATGCGGGAACCGCGTGGCTGAACCCAAATGAGGAACCAAGGAGACCAAAAATGAAACCTGATTGGACTGTCGATGCACGCGGCCTGTCCTGTCCACAGCCCGCGATGATGACCCAGGACGCGATCCGGGAGCACGCAAAGGGCGTGATCGAGGTACTCGCAGACTGCGGAACCGCACGCGAAAACGTCGTCCGCCTCGCCACCGACTCCGGATGGAGCGCCGCGGTCGAGGATGGCCCGGAAGGCAGTTACCGCATCCTGCTGAGCCGATGATCTACCTCGACAACGCCGCGACCTCGTGGCCGAAGGCACCCGGCGTGATCGAGGCCATGGCCGAGGCGATGCGTACGGCCGGGGGTAACCCCGGTCGTTCCGGCCACCGGCTTTCGGTCGCGGCTGCACGGCTCGTGTACGATGCCCGTGAAGATCTCGCCCGGTTTTTCGGGGTGTCCGATCCCAGCCGGGTGGTATTCACCGCGAACGCGACCCACGCGCTGAATCAGGCGGTCCGTGGGCTGGTCATGCCGGGCGATCGGGTGGTCGTGACCGGCATGGAACACAACGCGGTGATGCGGCCGCTGCGCGACCTGGAGGCACAAGGGGTCGAAATCACCGTGGTACCTGCGGAGCCGGACGGCTGGGTATCGCCTGCGGCGCTGCAAGCGGCTC
>PULL01000125.1 GCA_003550945.1 Thioalkalivibrio sp.
GCCTCCACGTGCGACTCCGACACCCACCGCGGCCAGGGTCCGCTCCGACCGCCGACCGCACCCTAGTGGGCGCGAGTTCCAGCCGCGAGGCCTGAAAGCCGCGGCCCGAGGTCGCCCAGCCGCAAGCCGGACCGGGGGGTGGGAGTTAGGGGGCGATCGCCACGGCCCCGGCCACGGAACCGGGAACAGTGTTCGCCACTCCGCTGCGGGCCAACGCGGTCAGCACCGCCTGGACCGCGGCCCCGGCGCTGTCTTCCGCGATCGCGACGCCGGCGACACGGCTGCCATTCACAGTCAGCGCGACTGCCGCCAGCGCCTGGGCGCCGGTGCTGTGCTCCAGCGCGTGCTCGTCGAACTCCACCACCTCGATGGAGATCCCGTAGCAACGCTCCAGCGCGGCGACCAGCGCCGACACCACGCCCTCGCCTCGGGCGGTCAGCCGCTGCACCACACCCTCCTGCGCCAGCTGCACGTCGATCTCGACCTGCGTGCCCTGACGGTTCAGGCGGTAGCCGCTCAACTGCCAGCCAGCCGGTGTGTCCAGATACAGGCGATCGAACAATGTTCTGACCGCACGCGAGTTCACCTCGGCCCCGGTCGCCTCGGCCTCCGCCTGCACGGCGCGGGCGAACTCCACCGACAGCCAGCGCGGCAGGGTGATTCCGTGATCGCGTTCCAGCACGTGCGCGACACCGCCCTTGCCCGACTGGCTGTTGATCCGGACCACGGCCTCGTACTCCCGGCCCAGATCGCGCGGGTCGATCGGCAGATAGGGCACTTGCCATGCGCCACCCCGCTGCTTCTGATGCCGGATGCCCTTGCGGATCGCATCCTGGTGACTCCCGGAAAACGCGGTGTACACCAGTTCCCCTACCCAGGGGTGCCGCGGATGCACCGGCAATGCTGTGCACTCGCGATACGTCGCCTCGATCCGCTGCATGTCAGACAGGTCAATCATCGGATCAACACCTTGGGAATACAAGTTCATTGCGACTGTGATCAGATCCATGTTGCCGGTACGCTCGCCGTTGCCGAACAGGGTGCCCTCCAGCCGGTCGGCACCGGCCAGCAGCCCGAGTTCGGCGGCCGAAACGCCGGTGCCACGATCATTGTGCGTGTGCAGCGACAGCACGAAGTGCTTGCGCATCGCGACGTGGTCGCAGAACCATTCAACCTGGTCCGCGAATACGTTTGGCGTGGTGATCTCCACCGTCGCCGGCAGGTTGATGATCACGCGCTGGCCCTGGTCCGGGCGCCAGATCGCATTCACCGCGTCGACCACCTCGACCGCGTATTCCGGCTCTGTCGCCGAGTAACTCTCGGGCGAGTACTGGAAGCTCCACTCGGTGTCCGGGTACTCGCGCGCGATGTCTCGGACCCAGCGTGCACCGTTCTCCGCGATCGCCCGCACACCGGCGCGGTCCAGCCCGAACACCTGCTCGCGCTGTGCCGGGTTGGTCGAGTTGTACACGTGCACGATGGCCCGCGGCACTCCTTTCAGCGCTTCGAAGGTGCGCCGGATCAGGTCCTCGCGCGCCTGCGTCAGCACCTGGATCGTCACGTGCTCGGGGATATGCCCTTCGTCGATCAACCGCCGCGTGAACTCGAAATCCGGATGGGATGCCGATGGAAAGCCGACCTCGATTTCGGTCAGACCGATCTCCACCAGCAGGTCGAAGAAACGCAGCTTCTGCTCCACGGACATCGGCCGTTCCAGCGCCTGGTTGCCGTCACGCAGATCGACACTGGCGAACAGCGGAGCGCGCTCGACGCGGCGATTGGGCCAGCGGCGGTCCGGCTTCGCAATCACCGGAGCGGGCGCATACTTGCGGTAGTCAAACGGAATTGAGCCCATGGTTTTCCTCTCGTCTGTCGGGTGACGGCGCCCGGATCCTGCTGGCCCGCCGCGTGCGGGCGTCGGACGAACACCGGGCCCGGACGCCGCGCCATTCGTTGGCACCATGATATTCCGATAGGCGCGCAATTAGTCGCCTTTTTTTCTTATTTTGAGATACTTTCTGCAATATAATTGCCGTATTGAGATCATGAGAGGCAGAATCTGATGTCTGCATCAGCCCCAGGGAAATCCCATACGCTGGACCGCACCGATCGCCGCATCCTGGAGGTGTTGCAGGACAACGCCGGGCTGTCGAACCAGGAACTCGCGGAACGCGTGGGTCTGAGTCCCTCACCCTGCCTGCGCCGTGTCCGCGCGCTCGAGGAGGCCGGCATCATCGTCGGCCGGTACGCGTTGCTGGACCGCAAGCGCCTCGGTCTCGAAATCACCGCGCTGATCCACATCGGCATGGACCGGCACACGCCCGAGCGCTTTGCCGCGTTCGAGGCAGCGGTGTCCGGCTACCCCGAGGTGCAGCATTGCTACCTGATCACCGGGCAGGCGGCGGACTACCTGTTGCAGGTCGTAGTGCCGGACATGGACGCCTATCAGGACTTCCTGCTGCGCCGGATCACCCGGCTCGATGGCGTGAGCAGCGTGCACTCGAGCTTCGTGCTACGCCGCGTGATCGATCGCACCGCGCTGCCGTTGGGCTATCTGCGCATCTGAACCCGGTGCACTCGCCCGATTCATCCGTGCCTGAGCCGCCGTATCGGGGTTTGGGAGCCGTGTGCGCGGGACGCCGTGAATACATCCCTGTAGGCTTGACGGCGGCATCCATGCCGC
>PULL01000080.1 GCA_003550945.1 Thioalkalivibrio sp.
CCGAGCACGCGCCGGGTCGCCTCGAGCAGCAACAGCATGCCGAGGCCGGCGGCAATCATGTCGGCCAGGATCGGGCGCCCGGGGCGCTGCGCGAGTTCCTGGTGGTACAGGAACAGGTAGCCCGCCGCGAACGCCGCCGTCAGCGCAAGCAGCCAGTCGACCACCGGAATCCGCTCCAGCGGCGCAACCCGCCACGCGGGCCAGGCCAGCGCAAACGCGACCGCTCCGAGGAGCACGTACACGATTACCCAGGGTTGATCGGCCTGGTGCTGCTGCCAGGCGAGCAGCCAGAACCCCAGGCCCAGCAGTGCGTAGAACGCCGCGGCGATATGCGGTCCGCGTGCCGAGGGCAGGCGGGCGGGAAACAGCAGGAAGGCGAGGAAAACCGCGAAGGCGAGGTGGATCGAGCGCGCCTGGGTTTCCGGGATTACCCCGAAGGCCAGCGTGTACGGCAGCGGCGAAACGATCCAGAGCTGAAACAGCGACCACGCGAGCGCGGTCAGGTAAACCAAAAGCCGGGTAGCGGAACCGGGGCGCCGCGCCCCGGTTTCCATGTTCTCGACCAGCGTTGCGGCATCCTTCGGGTTAAGGCCCTCGGACTCCGCGCGCGGCGTGGCCACCGGTCAGAATCGCTGTTCCGACATCAGTCGGCGAGCATCCCGGCCTCGCGGTAATACCGGAGCGCACCTTCGTGCATCGGTGCGGAAAGCCCCTGGCTCACCATGCCTTCCGGCGTCAGCACCTCGAACGCGGGGTGCATGCCCCTGAAGGTGGTGAAGTTTTCGAACACCGCGCGGGTCAGGTGGTAGACGGCGCTCTCGGTGGTTCCGGTGGAGGTGACCAGCGTCGCGCCGACGCCGAAGGTCTGCACGTCCTCGTTCTGCCCGGGGTACATGCCGGCGGGGATGGTCGCGTGGAAGTAATAGGGCGTTGCCTCGACGAGCTTGTCCACGACCTCGCCGGTGACGGGGATGATTCTCGCGTCGCAGGTCGCGATCGGCTCCTGGATCGCGGCCGATGGGTGGCCGACCGTAAACAGGATCACGTCGATCCGGTTGTCGCACAGCGCCTGGCCCTGTTCGCGCGAAGGGAGTTCCGAGGCCAGCGTGAAGTCGCCCATGGTCCAGCCGTATTCCTGCATCAGGCGCTCGACGGTGCCGCGCTGTCCAGAGCCGGGATTGCCCACGTTCACGCGCTTGCCGACGATGTCCTCGAAGCCCTGGATGTCGCTCTCGGCGCGCACCAGCACGGTGAACGGCTCCGGGTGCAGCGAGAACACCGAGCGCAGCTCCGGGTTCGGGCCCTGGTCGGCGAAGCGATCAGTGCCGTGATAGGCGTGATGCTGCCAGTCGGACTGGGCGACTCCGAAATCCATCTCGCCCGCATCGATGGAGTTCAGGTTGAAGATCGAGCCGCCGGTGCTCTCGGCGTTGCAGCGCATGCCGTGGCTGGCCTGGTCGCGGTTCACCAGGCGGCAGATGTTCTGCCCGGTGGGGTAGTACACGCCGGTAACGCCACCGGTGCCGATGGTGATGAAGCGCTGTTCGGCCTGTGCGGAAAAGGCCAGCGCCAGCCCCATTACGGAACCGGCGGCAATAAGGCCCAGCGAGCCTGTGATCGATCGATGCATCCCCGTTACCTCCAATCGTGATTCACTTCGGAAAACGGATTCAAGCCTGATTTGGGTGTCCAAGGCAAATCGCCGGGCTATTCGCTTGCCCAGGGGGCGGCCCCAACCCACCACCAACCCCGGTGATCGGGTTGGCCTGCCAGCCGGGCCGGAATCAAGTATATTTCCCACCCCCATTTCGCATCTTTGCCCGGAGTTTCCGCATGTTTTCCATCCACATGAGCATCAACGGCTACGATCCCGAACTCTGGTCCGCGATCGAGAACGAGTCGCGCCGCCAGGAAGAGCACATCGAGCTGATCGCCTCGGAAAACTACGCGAGCCCCCGGGTGCTGGAAGCGCAGGGTTCGGTGCTGACCAACAAATACGCGGAAGGCTACCCGGGCAAGCGCTACTACGGCGGCTGCGAATACGTCGACATCGCCGAAAACCTCGCGATCGAGCGGGCGAAGCAGCTCTACGGCGCCGCCTACGCGAACGTGCAGCCGCACTCCGGCTCGCAGGCGAATGCGGCCGTGTACATGGCGCTGATGGAACCCGGCGAGACCGTGCTGGGCATGAGCCTCGCGCACGGCGGCCACCTGACCCACGGCTCCAGGGTCAATTTCTCCGGCAAGATCTATCACGCGGTGCAGTACGGCATCGACGACCAGGGACTGCTCGACTACGAAGAGATCGAGCGCCTGGCGCTGGAGCACAGGCCGAAGATGATCGTCGGTGGTTTCTCGGCCTATTCGCGGGTGATGGACTGGGCGCGGTTCCGCGAAATCGCCGACAAGGTCGGTGCGTACCTGATGATCGACATGGCGCACGTCTCCGGGCTGATCGCCGCGGGCGTCTACCCGAACCCGGTGCCGCACGCCGACGTGGTCACCTCGACCACCCACAAGACGCTGCGCGGACCCCGCGGCGGCCTGATCCTGGCCCGGTCCAACTCGGAGCTCGAGAAGAAATTCCAGTCGCTGGTGTTCCCCGGCACCCAGGGTGGCCCGGCAATGCACGTGATTGCCGGCAAGGCCGTCGCGTTCAAGGAGGCGATGGAGCC
>PULL01000302.1 GCA_003550945.1 Thioalkalivibrio sp.
ACGCCCGCAGAGTAGTGGCCGTTCATGCCCAGAAACCCGCCGCGGGCGAGGTACAGGCGGTCGGGATAGCCCGCCTCCTTGACGCGGCGCTCGGCCTCTTCACGCACGTCGGGCGGTGCGTTCCGCACCAATACCGCCTGCATTCCGCTGACCAGCACTTCCAGATCGTTGCCGCTGTCGCCGGCGAAAACGGTCTGTCGATCGGCAAAGCCCCGCTCCCGCATCAGGAACTCGATCGCGTGGCGTTTGTTCGCCGACGCCGGCAACACGTCCAGCAGACCGCAGTGGGCCTGCTCGTCGATGCTCCAGATCAGGCTGGCCCGGATACCCTCAGCCTCCAGCCGACGCCGCACTTCGGCGATCAGCGCGGCCGGTTTCGGATCCTCGGGGCCGTAATAGCTGAGCTTGAATTCGTTCTGCTTCGTGTCCTCCTGCAGGCGCAGCCCGTCGATGCCGTGTAGCCGTTCGGCCAGATCGGTCCCGTCGGACCCCTTCCAGTCCGGGGCAATCTCCTGCGACCAGGCATCCAGCGTCTGCCATTCGTCCCCGCGAACCCGGTAGATGGTGGTGCCCACGTCTCCAATCGCGTAGTCCGGCACCGGCAGGTCGTAGTCGCGGATCGCGTCCTGCAGCAGGCCGCGGTCGCGCCCGGTCACGTAGACCAATGTCGACTCGCGACGCGCGGCGAAGCGGTGCAGCAGCGGCCGGGCCTGCGGCGACTCCGGCTGGTCCCCGTTCGGAATCACCGTGCGGTCGAGGTCGGTGCAGAGCACCACGTCACTGGTCGGCATTGTGCACCCCGAATACCTTGCGCCCCTGCAGGGCCTCGTGAGCGATCACCGCGGCGGCCGCGCTCCAGCCCTGGCGGCGCGTGCCTCCAGCAGTCCGGTCACGGCCGTGCACGAATTCGGGAAAAGCCCATGGCTCGTCCTCCATTTCCATCTGGTTGCCGGCGTGTACCGCGCGGAGAAATCGGCGAGCGGCGTCGGTGCGCCCGCGCCGGGCCAGATCGGCGGCGTGGAAGCCCGTGAGCATCGGCCACAGGCCACCATTGTGGAATTCGTAGGGCTTGTTCTTGAAAGTGTAGGAAAACATCACCTGAAGGTCCTCCCAGTCCTCGTCTACCGGCTCGATCACCGGGTGAAAGGCCGGCAGCAGCGGCAGCTCCTCGTGCACCAGTTCCTCGTCGATGTAACGCTCGACCCGGGAACGCTGATCATCGTCGGCGACGTCCAGCATCGAGGCGAGCACGTTCGCGAAGGCGTCGAAGCGGTAGCTGTAACCGCTGGGCGAGAAGGACGGCATCCAGTAGCGGTTCGCGCAGTGGGGCGCCGCCTCCTGCCCCTTGCGGTACAGCACTTCGTGGTAGGCGTCGCCGGCCTGATCAGTGTCCCCGTCAAACCAGTAGTTCGCGCGGATCAGGTGGTACAGGCGACTGATCCGCTCATCCAGTGCGTGGTCCGTTGAGCCGTGCACCTCCGCGTGCAGCGCGGCGATGCTGCGCTGCGCCTGCAGGTAGAGCAGCTGGTCGTACAGGACATAGCCGTTCTGCAGGTATTCGTCGGCCCAATCGCCGGTCGCAGGCACATACAGCAGACCGCGGTTGTTGAATTCCCAGGCACCGAGCAGGAAGCGCACTTTCTCGAGTGCGTCGAGCATCCCGTCGAGAAAGGTGCCGTCCCGTGTCGCGTGCCAGTATTCCGCGCAGGCGATCACGAACCACAGGTCGGCGTCCACGCGACCGGTGGTACCGCCGTAGCTGACGCGGCCGGTCACCGGGTCGACGTTGCTCGGAATTTCCCCGTGCGGCCCCTGGTGCCGGGCCAGCGTCTCGAGCGTGGACCGGGCGGCGGCAATCAGCTCGTCGTCCCGCGCGCAGAGCGCGGCCAGCGACAGGATCGCACCATCCCGCGCCCAGACCCGCCGGTAGTTGGAGCGCTCGGTGGGCGTGGCCAGAAAGCCCGCCTCCGTGGCGCAGTCGCGCAGCAGCCCCAGTGCCTGCCGGTAACCGTCCCGCTCCAGGCTGTCATCCGCCATATCCGGTACTCTCCTTTCGCAATGGCTCCACCGGCCGTGTTCAGTCGGCCTCGGGCGGCGGCACCACCTCCAGCGCGATCTCGAGCTCGCGTTCGCTGCCATCCCGCCAGAGCGTCAAGGTGACCACGTCGCCCTCGCCGCGCTCCAGCACCACCCGCTGCAGGTCGATCGCGCGGCGCACCGGCTTGCCGTCCACCGCGGTGATCACGTCCATCCCGAACGGAAACGGCTGGTCGTCGAGCAGCACGAAGCCCTCAGGCCCTTTCACGCCGGCCCGGTCCGCCGGGCCGCCCCTGGCAACGCCAGTGACCACCACCCCGTGGGGCGGCAGGTTCAGCCGCTCGCGCAGCGTGCGCGGATAGTCCGCAACCCTCAGGCTGATCTCGAGACCTAGCCGCGGCCGGTCCGGCAGCTGTGCGGCGGCCGCGGCGAGCCCGGACAGCCCGCCAGCGCGCAACTCGGCCATCGCCTCGGCCACCAGGTTGCTCGGGACGGCAAGCCCGATCCCGGCAAAGGCGCCCGCCGGGGCCAGAATGGTGTTGTTGATGCCGACCACCTCGGCGGCGGAGTTCAGCAACGGACCACCGGAGTTGCCGGGATTGATCGCGGCATCGGTCTGGATATAGGGAA
>PULL01000103.1 GCA_003550945.1 Thioalkalivibrio sp.
CATATCGCGGCCAAAGACCGCGATGGATCAGCCCCGGCGGCCGGGACGAAGCCGGTCGAGCCGCAAGCGCGACCGCTGGTCAAAAAGCCGCTTCGACGCGAGCCAGACCGCGCCCAGCGCGCCGAAACCCGTGCCGGCGGCGATCAGAAACATGATCAGGATCTGGTACTTCACCGCCTCGACCGGAGGCACTCCCGCGAGGATCTGACCCGTCATCATGCCCGGCAGGCTGACCACGCCGGCCGCCGCCATCGCGTTGATCGTCGGCATCAGGCCGCTGCGTGCGGCTTCCCGGCGCATGGTCGCGGTGGCACTGACCCAGGTGTCGCCCAGCGCGAGCCGGCCCTCGATCACCCGCCGCTCCCGCCATACGGTCTGCGTCAACCGGTCCAGACCCAGCGCGATGCCGGTCATCGTGTTGCCCAGCAGCATACCCAGCAGCGGAATCGCATACTGTGGTTCCCACCACGGCGTGGGACCGACCATGGTGGTCAGCGCCAGTACCGTCACCGCGAAGGCCGACACAAACATCGTCGCAGCCCCGATCCCGTAGCCCCAGACCCCGGCGAAGCGCCGCTCCTGCCGCGCCATCACCTCGTAACCGGCGATCGCGAGCATCACCAACGCCATCAGCGCGACCCAGCCCAGCTGCGCGTGATCGAACAGTGTCTGCAGCACCAGCCCGACCAGCAGCAGCTGCAGCACCGTGCGTACCCCTGCGATCAACAGGCTGCGGCCGACCCCGAGGCGGGCCCAGAGGGTCACGCCGGCGAGCGCGACGACCAGCAGCGCCGCGAGCGAGAGATCCCATGCGCTCAGGCTGATCACGCTCATGCCGCGAGTCTCCCGTCCCGGATCTCGAGGATGCGCCCGCCGAGGCGGCTGCGCTGCAGGGTGTCGTGGCTGACCCAGAGCGCACCGGCCCCTTCCTCGGCCAGGTAGCTGCGCACTGCGCGCTCGATGCGGCGGGTGTTCTCCAGGTCCAGGTTAGCGGTGGGCTCGTCCAGCAGCAGCACCCGCGGGCGATTCAGAAAGGCGCGCAGCAGCCCCAGCCGCTGCCGCTCCCCGCTCGACAGGCGCTCGATCTCCCAGCGCAGCGATTCCTCGGGCAGCGAGAAACGTTCCAGCCAGGCCATTGCCTGCTGCCGGTCCCAGCCCGAGGGGAAGTGCTCGGCGACCTCGTGGGCCCACCACGCGGTTTCCGCCGGAACATAGGCAACCTGGCGGCGCCAGTCAGGAGGATCGACCCCCTCCCGATCCTGCCCCGCGAGCCTTAACGTACCCGAACCCGGATCCAGGTCTGCGATCGCGCGCAGCAGCAGGGACTTGCCGGAACCCGACGCCCCGGTGATCTGAACCAGCTCTCCAGCCTGCAGGCACAGGTCCAGCGGACCCAGCTGGGGCGTCCTCAGTCCCTCAACCTCCAGCAAGCAGTCCATCCCGCCAGGCCCTCCCGTATCCTGCTTCGAATTCGGCGACGAAGCTTGGCATTATGCCTCCAACGCCCGACTGGGCGTGCTTCTGGCGGTCCCACCCGCCGCGCACCCCCACCAATCGCGAAACGAAAAAAAGCGGGCGCTGTTGCGCCCGCAATCACCGATTTCAAGCCTGGGAGACTGTGTAGTCGGTGCTGGAGGAGACTCGTTTTCGGGTGTCCGGATCCCCCGATCCGGACACCCGGTTTGCTTACGCCTTCTTCACGAACTCCGGGTAGGCCTCGAGGCCACACTCGGCGACGTCGGCGCCCAGGTACTCGTCCTCTTCGGAGAGACGGATACCCATCACCAGTTTCAGGATGAACCAGACGATCAGGCTGGTGATGAAGACGAAGAGGAAGATCGCCACCAGACCGCTGACCTGACCGAAGACGGTTGCATCGGGGTTGGTCAGCAGCACCGCCATCACGCCCCAGATACCCGCGGTACCGTGTGCGGAGATCGCGCCGACCGGGTCGTCGATCTTCATCTTGTCCAGCGCGAGGATCGAGAAGACGACGATCACGCCGCCGATCCCACCGATCACCACAGCCATCAGCGGAGACGGGCTCAGCGGATCCGCGGTGATCGCGACCAGACCGGCGATCGCGCCGTTCAGGGCAAAGGTCAGATCCGCCTTGCCGAACAGCAGGCGCGAGGTGATCAGGGCTGCGATCACGCCGGCCGCGGCCGACAGGTTGGTGTTCGCAAATACAGCGGCGACGTTGTTGGCGGAATCGACGTCGGAGACCTTCAGTTCCGAACCGCCATTGAAGCCGAACCAGCCCAGCCACAGGATCAGCACGCCCAGCGTGGCCAGCGGCAGCGCGGCACCGGGGATCGCGTTGATCTCCCCGTTCGGGCCGTACTTGCCCTTGCGTGCGCCGAGCAGCAGCACACCTGCGAGCGCCGCGACCGCACCGGTGAAGTGCACGATGCCGGAACCCGCGTAGTCGATGTAGCCGAGCTCGTCGAGGAAGCCGCCGCCCCAGCTCCAGAAGCCCTGGATCGGGTAGATGAAGCCGGTCATCACGACCGCGAACGCGAGGAACGCCCAGAGCTTCATGCGCTCGGCGACCGCACCCGAGATGATCGACATCGCGGTGGCCACGAACACGACCTGGAAGAAGAAGTCGGCGCGGTCGGAGGAGTACGGCCGATCGCCCAGTCCGTCATAGGACAGG
>PULL01000081.1 GCA_003550945.1 Thioalkalivibrio sp.
CCTGCTGCACCTGCTCGGATTTGCGATCACGCTCATGGCGCTGATCCTGATCCTTCAGAACCGCCACCCGGTCGCCGAACGCATCCGCGGTCGAGAAGCAGAAGATGAGTCAAAGGGACGCGCGGCACTGACCCTGTTCCGGCGGCGTCTGGGGCAGTCCTGGCACCTGCTGGCCAGCGCGTATCTAATCCTGCTGTTCGCGGTGTGGGCGCTGGACTGGCGGCTCGGATTCCTGTTTGTCCTGCGCGCCACCGTACTGACCATCGCCGCACTGGTGGTGGCAAGAATCGCGCTGCACTTGGTCGACCGGCTGTTCGAGCGCTGGCTGAGCATCAATGCCGAACTACGACGTAGTCACCCGCAGCTCGAGGCGCGGGTGAACCACTACTTCCCCCTGCTGCAGGGGGCAGCGCATTGGCTGATCTACATCCTGGCCGGACTCGCGATCCTGCATGCCTGGGGAATCGAAGCTCTTGCGTGGCTGGCCAGCGAACCGGGACAGGTGCTGGGTGCCGCAGCGGCCCGCATTCTCGGTGTGCTGATCGTCGCGGTGATCGTCTGGGAGGTGACCGCCTCCTCCATTGAGCGCTACCTCGCCGCGGCCGATACCAGCGGTGGACCCAAAGTGCCAAGTGCGCGCGCCAAGACGCTGCTTACCGTTGCCCGCAATGCGCTGCTCGTGGTTCTGGTCCTGATGTCGACCCTGGTGATCCTCTCTGAGCTTGGAATCAACATAGCGCCCCTGCTCGCCGGCGCCGGCGTGCTGGGACTGGCCATCGGGTTTGGGGCCCAGCGCCTGGTGCAGGACGTCATTACGGGTGTCTTCATTCTGATGCAGGATCTGATGGCGGTGGGCGACGTGGTCAAGCTTGGCGACCGCGCCGGGCTGGTCGAGGCCATCTCGATCCGCACCGTGCGGCTGCGCGATCTGAGCGGCACCGTGCACACCATCCCCTTCAGTGCCATCGACACCGTCAGCAACCTCACGCGCGACTTCTCGTTCTACGTCTTCGACCTCGGTGTGGCGTACCGCGAGAATGTCGACGAGGTGATGGAAGTGATCCGACAGGTTGGCGAGGAGCTGCAGTCCGATCCGGAAGTCGGCCCGGTGATCCTCGAACCGGTGGAGATCTTCGGCGTCGATGCCTTCGGCGACAGCGCGGTGGTGATCAAGGGCCGCATCAAGACCCAGCCCATCAAGCAGTGGATGGTGGGGCGCGCCTTCAACCGGTTGATCAAGAAGCGCTTCGACGAACTGGGCATCGAGATTCCGTTCCCGCATCAAACCGTCTATTTCGGGCAGGACAAGGACGGCACGGCACCGCCGCTGCAGGTCAGCCCCGGGATCGCCGTCCACGGCGCGCCAACCGATGCGCTCTGGCCGCCAAGGGAAGTCGATCCCAAGTCCTCCTGACCCCGGCGGGCGGGAGGCTGTCCGCGGTTCCTGTCGTCAACACGGCTGGATCAATCTGGTCACTGTCGATCAAAGCCAGACGTCGCCCGCAGCCGCAGGAACCAGCACTGGTGAATGCGCTGGTTGCGCTGGAAGTCCTTGGGAATGGACCACGCCGTGCGATCCTCGACGTCGAACGTCTTCGCCAGTGACGGATCCAGACGGAACCTGCGCAGGTTGGTGGAAAAGACCAGCGTTCCGCCGGGCGCAAGCAGGCGCATGCTGTCGCGAATCAGTTCGGCGTGGTCGCGCTGGATGTCGAGGGTGCCTTCCATGTTTCTGGAGTTGGAGAAGCTGGGCGGGTCGAGGAAGATCAGGTCGTAGCGTTCCCGACAGTTTTTCAGCCACTGGCGGCAGTCGGCGCGCACGAGTTGATGGACCGGACTGTTCAGCTGATTCAGGTGCAGGTTCCGGCGCGTCCACTCCAGATAGGTGGCGGAGAGATCCACGCTGGTGGTGGCCTGTGCTCCGCCCAGCGCGGCGTGCACCGTGGCCGCCCCGGTGTAACAGAACAGGTTCAGAAACCGCCGGTCGCGGGCGTTTTCGCCAATCCAGGTCCGCACCGGTCGATGGTCCAGAAACAGGCCGGTGTCGAGGTAGTCGGTCAGGTTGACCAGAAGACGGCATTGCCCCTCGCGCACTTCCAGGAACTGCTCGCGCTCCGATCGTCGCTGGTACTGGCTGTCGCCACGCTGGCGCTCGCGGACCTTGAACACCAGCTTGCCCGGATCCGCCTCCAGCGCCTCCGGCAGGGCGCTCAAGGCCGCGCGCAGCCGAGCCTGGGCGCGGCCGGGGTCGATACTGGGCGGTGGCGCATATTCCTGCACGTGCAGCCAGCGGCCGCCGCTGGTGTCGTAGACGTCCACGGCCAGGGCATATTCGGGGATGTCGGCGTCATAGACGCGGAAGCACTGGACCTGCTCGCGTTTGAGCCACTTCGACAGTTGGCGCCGGTTTTTGGCGATGCGGTTGACCAGGTCGGGCGCCGCCTCGCTCGCTGCCCCCGGGGCGTGTGCGCCGATCTCGAAACGCTCGAGGCGACATTCGATCGGCCCGTTGTACATCTGCCAGCTGCGCTCGGGTTTCAGGCCGATCTGGCAACCCGCCCCATTGAGAATGATCGCCCGCCAGCCGGGAAAATGGCGTTTCAGGGTCTCGCCCAAGCGCAGGTACAGGGGCAACAACTCGTGCGCTTCACCGAG
>PULL01000301.1 GCA_003550945.1 Thioalkalivibrio sp.
GGGGGCAATGAAGAAGGCCTCGTTGCGCAGACTGTAGAGGCTGGCATCGTCCAGGAACTCCTGATCACCGTCCGCCAGTCGCTGCGAGCTGTTGCCGAGGCCGTTGACGGTCACCCCGGTGTTGAAGACCAGCAGCAGCCGGTCCGGATTCGACTGGGGATTGTGATGGGTGAGCATGAACACGGTGGCCTTGCGACAATCACTGGCCAGCAGCACAGTGCCGTCCACGTCGAGCCCCGGGTCTTCGGTGAGCGCCCGCAGGGCCACCGCGCCGCCCATGCTCTCCGCGATCAGGAACAATCTGCTCTCCGGGTGGCGCTCGCGAACCAGCCCCGCCATCGTGCGCAGATCGCTGACCAGCGTATCGCCGCCGGGCCAGATTCCCGGATTACGGGCAGAACCGAAGCCCCGCTGGTCGTACGCGTAGACCGACGCCAGCCCCGATTCGACCAGCGGCTCGGCCAGCGCGGCGAACCCCTGCCCGTAATCCCCGAAGCCATGCACGCCCAGCACCACCGCTGCCGGGCTGCGCTCGGCCTCCCATCGGTGCATGGGCAGCGCGTAACCGTCTGCCATCACCGCCTCGCTCTCGCTCAGCACCGGCGTCTGCACCGGTGGTCCCGCCGGCTGCATCTGGATCTTTCCGCAGGCGACCAGCAACGTCGCAAGGCTGATGGCAAATACTGCAAGAAGAACTCGACGAAGCACTGGGCGACCTCGGGTACCTGTCAGAAGCTGCGCAAGTGGTGGATCCACGCCGAACCGACCACCTTACGGTCGTGCTCGGCGTGTGCCCTGGCGCGGGCCAGCACTTTGCCGCACGAAGAAATCACCTCTGAGACTCTGCCAGAAGCCAACCGCGACCGAAACCCGGCCTATAGGTCCGGTCAACCCCTCCGCGATTGACTTCTGGCCCCGTTACCCTCCCCCCGATACAATCAGCGGCTCGCTTCAGGAGCCCGAAAGCCGATGACGGAACCCGATTCCACGACCACGCCGACGCACTTCATCCTGTCCCGCATCCGCAAGGAGGTCGAGGCCGGGCAGTACGACCGCGTGATCACGCGCTTCCCGCCGGAACCCAACGGGTACCTGCACATCGGGCATGCCAAATCCATCGTGCTGAATTTCTCGATGGCGGCGGCTTTCGGCGGCTACACCAACCTGCGCTTCGACGACACCAACCCGGCGAAGGAGGAACAGCGCTTCATCGACTCGATCAAGGAGGACGTGCGCTGGCTTGGCTATGAGTGGGAGAACGAGCGGTATGCCTCCGACTACTTCGAGACGCTCTACGGCTATGCACTGCACCTGATCGACCACGACCTGGCCTACGTCGACAGCCAGGACGCGGACACCATCCGGGCGCAGCGCGGCACGCTGACCGAGCCGGGCGTCGACAGCCCGGACCGCGACCGCCCGCCGGCCGAGAACCGGGACCTCTTCGAGCGCATGCGGGCCGGCGAGTTTCCCGACGGCGCCTACGTGCTGCGCGCGAAAATCGACATGGCCGCGCCGAACATCAACCTGCGCGATCCCGTGCTGTACCGGATCCGCCGGCAGCACCACCACCGTACCGGCGACGACTGGCTGATCTACCCGACCTACGACTTCGCGCACGGCCAGAGCGATGCGATCGAGCACATCACGCACTCGCTGTGCACCATGGAGTTCGAGGATCACCGCCCGCTGTACGACTGGCTGATCGAGCACCTGCCGGTGCCGTCGCGCCCGGTGCAGATCGAGTTCGCGAAGCTGAACATCGATTTTACCGCGCTCTCGAAGCGCCGCCTGACCCGGCTGGTCGGCGAGGGCTACGTGGCCGGCTGGGACGACCCACGCATGCCGACGCTGGCCGGTCTGCGCCGGCGCGGTTTCACGCCGGAGTCGATCCGCAACTTCTGCAACGAGATCGGCGTGACCAAGTCCGAGGGCATCATTCCCTACGGTGTGCTGGAGCGGCACCTGCGCGACGACCTGAACGTACGCGCACCGCGCCGCATGGCGGTTCTGCGCCCATTGCGCGTGGTGCTGACCAATTTCCCGGACGGCGAGACCGAGTGGTTCGACGCCGCCAACCACCCGCAGGATCCGGCGATGGGCTCGCGCCAGGTGCCGATGACCCGGGAAATCTTCATTGAGCAGGACGACTTCCTTGAGGAGGCGCCGAAGAAATTCTTCCGCCTGAAGCCGGGCGGCGAAGTGCGACTGCGCAACGCATTTATCATCCGCTGCGACGAGGTGGTGAAAAACGACGCCGGCGAAGTGACCGAACTGCGTTGCAGCCTGGACCCCGACTCGCGCACCGGCGGCCCCAACGCCGACCGCAAGGTGAAGGGAACGATTCACTGGGTCTCGGCCGAGCACGCGCTGCGGGCCGAAGTCCGGCTCTACGATCGGCTGTTCAACGTGCCTCACCCCGCTGGCGACCGTGAGCGGGATTTCGTCGAACACGTGAATCCCGAGTCCCTGCAGATTCTGAGCGACGCCTGTCTCGAACCCGCGCTCTCCGGGGCCGCACCGGGAGACTTCTTCCAGTTCGAACGGCTGGGTTATTTCGTTCCGGACCTGGAGAGCCGCAGCGATCGCCTGGTGTTCAACCGCGCGGTCACGCTGCGCGACACCTGGGCAAAGCTCGAAAA
>PULL01000020.1 GCA_003550945.1 Thioalkalivibrio sp.
AGAAAGACTCCCTCCCCCACTCGTGGGGGAGGGCTGGGGAGGGGGTGCAGCGCAACCAGGGCCACCCACGGTGACTCGCAGCGCACTGCTCCTGCGCGCCTGGCTGCGCGACTGGACGCGGCATCCGCTGCAGCGTCTGCTGACCATCCTCGGCGTGATCATCGCGGTTGCGGTCGTGCTGGCCGTGGACCTTGCGAACCAGTCGGCCCAGCGCGCGTTTGACCGCTCGATGATCGAGGTCGCCGGCGCGGCCACGCACCAGGTGCTGGGCCCGGTCGAAGGCTTCCCGGAACATCACTACCGCGACCTGCGGCTTCAGGGCTGGCGCGATCTCGCGCCGATCGTCGAGGGACCGCTGCGCCTCGAATCGGGCGAGACCATCTACCTGCTGGGTGTCGATCCGCTGGCCGAGGCCCCGTTTCGGGAGGGGGCCGCGGGGTTCGGTTCCGCCCCGATTCAGCGGCTGTTGACCGAGCCCGGTACCGTGCTGGTGCCGCCGCGCTGGTTGGAGGAGCGCACGATCGAGAGTGATGAGGCACGGGTTGCGCTGGCCACTCCGGCCGGCACTCGCGAGGTGACGGTGCTCCGGGCTCCGGAGGCCGGGGCCGACGCTCGCGTCTGGATCGCGGACATCGCCACCGCACAGGTATTGCTGGACCGCGTCGGCAAACTGGATCGCATCGATGCGCGGCTGGAGGCGGAAGGGGCGGCAGCGGCCTTCGAGGCGGTTCTGCCAGCGGGCCTCGACCTGGTGCCGGTCGCCGCGCGCGACGCGGCCGCCCGCGAACTGGCGCAGGCCTTCCGGATCAATCTCACCGCGATGAGCCTGCTGGCGCTGCTGATCGCCGCTTTCCTGATCTACAACACCCAGACCTTCTCGGTGCTGCGTCGCCTCGAGGTGCTGGGCGACCTGCGCCTGATCGGGGTCAGCCGCCGACAGGTGATGGGCGTGGTGCTGTTCGAGGCCTTCCTGGTCGGTCTGCTGGGTACGGTCCTCGGGGCTGTCGCCGGTGTGGTGCTGGCCCAGGCCCTGGTCGGACAGGTGGCGCTGACGGTGTCCGATCACTTTTTCGCGGTCGCGGTGACGGCGGTCGAGCCCCGACCCCTGGCGCTGGCTGCGGTCGTCGCGCTGGGCCTGGGCCTGTCGCTGGTCTCCGCGCTCGCGCCGGCCTGGGAGGCGGCTCAGGAACGCGGCGTGGGCGGCACGGGACGCGCAGCGCTGGAGCGGCGCGGCCGCAGGCTTGCCGGCTTCCTGCTGATCGCGGGCATCGCGGCGCTGCTGTTGGGCGCCGCGGTGGCGGCGTTGGGGCTGGGCGCGCTGGTCGGCGGCTTCGTCGCGCTGTTCCTGATGATCACCGGCTTCCTGCTGCTGCTGCCCTGGGCTCTCACGATCGGCCTGCGCTGGCTGGGTGGAGCGGTATCCGAGCGGCTCGCCTCGCCGCTGCCACGCCTGGCCGTCCGAAGCCTCGAGCGCGGGCTGTCGCGCAGCGGCCCGGCCGTGGTCGCGCTGACGCTGGCGCTGGCCGCCGCGATCGGCGTCAGTGTGCTGGTCGGCAGCTTCCGGGTCAGCGTGTCCGAGTGGCTCGGGCAGACGCTGACGTCGGACGTCTACGTGGTGTCCGCCAGCCCGGCCTCCGCCCGCGGCGGCACCCGGCTGCCGGGCGACTGGGCCCGGACCTTCGCCGAGTGGCCCGAGGTGTCTTCCGTGAGCACCGGTGCGACGTTGGATGCGGTGTCCGACCGCGGCATGATTCAGCTTTTCCTGATCGACCCGCACGCGGACTGGATGGACCACCTGCCGCTGATTCGGGGAAGCCCAGCGGGGCTTGATGCACGGCTGCGCGGCGAGGATGCCGTGTTGATCACCGAAGGCTTCGCGGCTCACCAGCGGCTCGGGCTCGGAGATCGGCTGGAGATTGGCACACCCTCGGGGCAGCGCGTGTTCGAGGTGGCCGGCATCTACCGCGACTACAGCCATCCCGGAGGCACCGTGCTGATGCGCGCCGACCGCTTCTACCGCGGCACGCCGCCGGGCTTCGTGTCGGTCGGGCTGCGCGCGGCTGCCGGTGTGCCGGTCGACACGCTGGTGGCGCGTCTTGACGCCTGGCTGGCCGAACAGCCTCAGCCGACGATGATCACAAGGCCCGACGCGATCGAGGCCGAATCGATGGCGATTTTCGACCGCACCTTCGCGATCACCCACCTGCTGCGCGTGATCACCCTGGTGGTGGCTTTCGTCGCCATCCTCAGCGCGCTGGTCGCGCTGCAGATGGAGCGGGCGCGCGAATACGCGGTGCTGCGCAGCGCCGGGCTCCTGCCCGACGGGGTCACGCGGCTGGTCTTTCTGCAGGGGGCCGTGCTCGGCCTGTTCGCCGCGATTGCCGCGATTCCGCTGGGTCTCGGCATGGGCTGGGTATTGATCGAGGTGATCAACCGCGAGGCCTTCGGCTGGCGAATGGACGTGCTGCTGCCTGGCCTGCCGCTGGCGGAAAATCTGGCCCTCGGAATCGGTGCCGCGCTGCTCGCGTCGATCTACCCGGCGTGGCGGCTTGCGCGCATGCCACTGGTGCCAGCGCTGCGGGTGGGGACATGACGGTGCGAAAGAGGAGTCCCGGCGGGTGGGAGCGCGCGGTCGG
>PULL01000240.1 GCA_003550945.1 Thioalkalivibrio sp.
CGGCGATGGCGGGGACAGCGAGACCATCGTTGCCGAAGCCGCCCGCGTGCTGACCCCCGAGGGTCATTTGTTCCTGCTGGATGCGGGACACTGCGTCGCGGCCGGGCAGGCGGCGATTCGGTCGGCGCTGCCACTCGGGCTGCGCCGACGCAGATTCCGGCGCCTGCTGGGGTCGGCCGGCCTTGGCGTGCGCCGGCAGGTCGCGCTGAGCGTGCTGCCCGCGCGCTTGCCCGGCAGCTGGCACCGGCGTCTCGGCAGGTATGACGCGGCGGCGTCGCCCTGGCTGCCGTTGCTCGGCAGCTGCATGCTGACGGTAGCCCGCCGGCGCGACCTGATCCCGGTTGCGCCGGCCGCCTCCCGGCTGCGCTGGTCGCGCGGCGCGTTGCGCGCCGGCGGGACGTCCCAGTGGGCGTGAGCGAGCCGAAGGTCTACGTGTTCACCGACGGCGCCTGCCGGGGCAACCCAGGCCCTGGCGGCTGGGGCGCGGTGCTGCGTTTCGGCGAGAGAGAGCGCGAGCTGTACGGCGCCGAGGCGGAGACGACGAACAACCGCATGGAGTTGACCGCAGCCATCCGGGCGCTCGAGGCACTGAAGCGCCCCTGCCGGGTGGAACTGCTGACCGACTCCCAGTACGTGAAGCAGGGCATCACCGCCTGGCTGCCGGGCTGGAAGCGGCGCGGCTGGCGTTCCTCCAGCGGAGGGGCGGTAAAGAACCGTGACCTGTGGGAGCAGCTGGACGAGCTCGCCCGTCGGCACCAGGTGGAATGGTTCTGGGTTCGCGGGCACACTGGGCATCCGGAGAACGAGCGGGCCGACCGCCTTGCCAATCGCGCGATCGATGAACTGCTGTCTTCGCGCCAACCAAGAACCTGACCCGCATTCAAGTTCAAGCCACCCCTGGAGACCCGCACGATGCGTCAGATCGTCCTCGATACCGAGACCACCGGACTGGAGCCGACCGAGGGACACCGGATCATCGAGATCGGCTGCGTGGAGATCGTGAACCGGCGTCTGACGGGCAACCGGTTGCACGAATACCTGCAACCCGACCGCGAGATCGATCCGCGTGCGATCGAAGTGCACGGGATCAGCAACGAGTTCCTGCTCGACAAGCCGCGGTTCGGCGACGTGGTCGATCGCTTTCTTGAATTCATCGACGGAGCCGAGCTGATCATCCACAACGCCCCCTTCGATGTCGGCTTCATCAACCACGAACTCGCGCTCGCAGAGGCGCGGGTGCGCCGCATCGAGGACATCTGCGAAATTCTCGATACCCTGGTGTTGGCCCGACGTATGCATCCGGGCAGTCGCAACTCCCTGGACGCACTCTGCAAGCGCTACCAGGTGGACGCCTCGGGCCGCGTGTTGCACGGCGCGGTGCTCGACGCCGGGCTCCTCGCCGACGTCTACCTCACGATGACCGGCGGCCAGGTCACGCTGGGCCTGGAACAGCAGGGTCCGGAACTCGAAAGCCCGGAGATTCAGGTGAGGGCGACGCGCCGTGCCGGCGCACTGCGCGTTGTCGAGCCGAGCGAGGAAGAACGCGCAGCCCACGCCCAGATGGTTGCGCTACTCGACAAGAGTGCCGGCGGGCCCTGCCACTGGCACCGGTTGGACGGCTGACCCGCGCCCAACCCCGGGCCATCCTGACAGGAGGCAATCGCTCTGCGGGCGGCGAGCCCACCAGGGCTGGACCGGTCGGAGGCTGGCCTCCTGCAGTGCGGGTGGATGGTTCTCAGGCGTTCTTCAGGATGCGGGCGCGCTCCCGTTGCCAGTCGCGGTCCTTGTCGGTCGCCCGCTTGTCGTATTCCTTCTTGCCCTTTGCGAGTCCGATCTCCAGCTTGGCCCTGCCGCGTTTCCAGTACAGCGCCAGCGGCACCAGCGTGTAGCCCTTGCGTTCGACGGCTCCGATCAACCGGTTGATTTCCGGACGCTGCAGCAGCAGCTTGCGGGTGCGGGTCGGATCCGGGTGGATGTGGGTCGAGGCGGTAGGCAGCGGCGTCACATGCGCCCCGAACAGCCAGGCCTCACCGTTGCGCAGCAGCACGTAGGACTCGCTCAACTGCGCCCGGCCCTCGCGCAACGACTTCACCTCCCAGCCCTCGAGCACCAATCCCGCCTCGAGCCGGTCTTCGATGAAAAAGTCGTGCCGAGCCTTGCGGTTCAGCGCGATCGTGTTGGATCCCGCCTCGCTCTTGGATTTCTTCTTTCCCATGGCCGCGCAGTATAGCAACGCCGTGCGCGCTGGATTCTGGTGGTAACGGGAGCGGTATTCTCGGCGTGCCCAGCAGGTCAGTTGAGCCCATGCCACCGTTGCCCCACAATTCGCGAAAACAGGGGGAAGTGATCCATGCCAGCGACGGTCTCGATACACGGACAGTGGTCCACTCGATTGGCCTTCATCCTCGCCGCCACCGGCTCGGCGGTTGGTTTGGGAAACATCTGGCGTTTCCCCTACATTGCCGGAGACAACGGCGGCGGCGCGTTCGTGCTGGTGTACCTGGCCTGCATCCTGCTCATCGGCCTGCCGATCATGATGGCCGAGATCCTGCTTGGCCGCCGCGGCCGCCAAAGCCCGATCAACACCATGCTCACGGTGGCCCGCGAAGAAGGCCTCAGTCGCGGCTGGGGC
>PULL01000252.1 GCA_003550945.1 Thioalkalivibrio sp.
GGTCCTGATCGCCCTGGTGGGGCTGAGCAGCATGCTCTGGCACGCGAGTGGCATCGGGTGGCTGTTCTGGCTGGACGTCGCGGCGGTCGTGGGCTTTGCGGCCGCATACTGGAGCGTGTTCCTATCCCGGGTTCCGCGTTTTGGCGTGATCGGCGTGTCCGTGGTCTGGCTGTTCACCGCGGTGGGCCTGGCGCTGTTCTACCTGCTGCTTCCCGCTGCGACGGCCGGTACCACGCTGGGCTACGTGCCGATGCTGATCATCCTGTCCGCGGCCATGATCCTGGCCATTCGGGTCGACCGCCGGCTTGCGCGCGACCTGGTGCTGGCGACCGCGGTCTTCGGTCTCGCGCTGGTGGTTCGGGCGTTGGACCTGGCGCTCTGCGACTGGGCTGTCGTCGGTACGCACTGGCTTTGGCACTTGCTGACGGCTGGCCTGCTGTTCGTGCTGGTCGACGGTATGCTGCGGCACGTGCGGCTGCGTGAGGCCCAGGCGGCGAACGATGCCGGCTGATTTGCGGATTGGCCAGGGCTTCGACGTACACGCGTTCGGGCCGGGAGACCACCTGGTGCTGGGCGGCGTGAGGATTCCCCATGAGCGGGGTTTTGTCGCGCATTCCGACGGTGACGTGTTGCTGCACGCGCTGTGCGACGCGCTGCTGGGTGCGGCCGCTCTGGGCGATATCGGGCGGCATTTTCCGGATACCGACCCGCGTTTTCGGGGTGCCGACAGCCGGATGCTGCTGGGCGAGGTGCTGGCGAGGGTGCGCGCCGAGGGCTGGGCTCCGGTGAACGTCGACAGCGTGATCATCGCCCAGCGCCCGAAGATGTCACCGCACATCGAGGCGATGCGGGCCAACATCGCAGCAGGCTGCGACCTGCCGCTGTCGGCCGTGAACGTGAAGGCCACCACCACCGAGCGTCTCGGCTTTACTGGCCGCGGCGAAGGCATCGCCGCCGAGGCGGTGGTGTTGCTGCAACGGACGGGGACAGATTTATAAATCTGTCCCCGGGGGGCTGGGGGCGGTCCGTGCTGGCCGTCACCCCCAGAAGCCCTGCAGTCGCCACTGCCCACTGCGCAGGTCGCGGAAGATCCAGCAGAGCCTGCCCTGGCGGTCCGTCGTGACCGCGTAGTCGCGCCGCTGGTCGTTGCCGGTCCACCACCCGCCTTCCAGCCGGCCCAGCCATTCGAGTGGGCCAGGCGGCGCGGAAGGTTGTGGCGGGCACAGCCACAGTGAAGCCCCGGCCACGCGCTGCGCCGGGGTGGTGGCAGCGGTAAGGGCCGGGAAGCGCTCCAGGCTGCAGGTCGCCTGTGCCTCCTCGGGCAGGGGATGCAGGGTCGGCGCGTAGCGCAGCACCGCGTCGTCGCCCAATCGGGCACGCAGCCGGGCCAGGAATCCGGGCTCGTCGTGGGTACCCTCCAGACGGTTAAACAGTTCGGCCGGATCGGCACCAGTCGGGAGCAGGCGCGGTACGGCGAGGCGCAGCCCGCGGACCGGGGCCGGCAGCTCCAGCCGGGACAGGCGGATGTTCCACAGTTCCAGCCAGTCCCCCGCGCGGCTGCCGGGTTGGCTGCGCTCCAGTGTCAGCCGTGTCGTCGTATCCCGGTGCTGCAGTTGCAGTTCGAGGCCCTGCACGCAGTGATTGCCTGCCCGCAACGTCTGCTCCAGTTGCAATAACAGGCGCTTCAGCGGGAAGCGCAGCGCGCCGGTGGTGTTCACTTCCTGGTCGAATTCCAGGTGGAAGGCAGGAGTCTCCGGCGGGTGGAAGCGCGGCATGGGTTCGGGCCGGTCGCCGAGCAGACGGTCGACGAGTTCCGGGAGCCGGGCGCCGTAGCGCAGGGTCAGGTCATTGCGGGGCAGGCGCAGCAGATCGCCGATCCGCTCCATTCCGATCCCGTGCAATGCCGTGATGTCGGCCGCGGGCAGCGGCAGCACCGTCAGCGGCAGGGGCGACAGGGTCCGGCGCAGCATGTCGCGGTCCAGTGGCCGGGCCGGGTGCCGCAGATGCGCGAGCAGGCGGGCCGCGGCCGGCGTTCTTGCGATTCCGATGCGCGGGGTATAGCCGAGTCGCCGCAGGGTGTCCCGGACCCGCGCCTCCAGCGCCGTCGTGCCCTGGAACAGGCGCAGGCTACGTCCGATCTCCAGCAGGATGCGACGTTCCTCGGGTTCCGGGCAGACGTGATCGGTGAATTGCAGCAACACCGCCGCGAGGGTCTGCAGGTGCTGCCGGATGGCTTCCGGCGCGTAGTCCAGCACGATGGCCGCATTCAGTACCGCCAGGGCGTCCGCCAGCGCCATTCCGGGCCGGACTCCGGCCTGGCGCGCCGCGCGATTGGCGTCGTGCACTCTTGGCCGAGCCGAGTCCTCGGTGATGACCAGTGGCTTCGATGCCGCGGAGCCGGTCTGCACCAGCGCGTCCAGTGCCAGGTGGGGAAGTTCCACGGCCAGCCAGAGCGGTTGCGCGGAGACGGGCGCGGATTCGGGTTCCGGGTTCCGCTCCGGGGGCATCGGCGGCAGCAGTGCGAACTGCGGACTGGCCGATCCGGCACCCTTCGGCAGACCCTGGCCGAAGGGCGTTTCCGGTTCAATAATCATCTCTTCGAATCGCCACGGGCTTGTCCTCCGCAACCCGGCCGCCGGTGAACTTGATGACTTCCAGATGCAGCCGATCTCCGTTGGCCCGCCAGCGGATGCGCAGGTGTGCCGGCGAGGGTTGCGATGCGGCGGCGGGCGGGCGATAGAGGAAGGCACAGGCGTCGCTGGCGCCGGCCGCGAGGCGCAGGCGTCGCAGCGGGGCGCTCCGGTTGCCGTGCAGCCACGCAAGCAGGGCGCCGGTCTTCGGGTGGCGCAGGATCTGCTCGCAACTCCAGACGATGTCCTCCTCCGCGGTCGCCCGGATCACGAAGACCCGCTCGGGATCCACGCCCAGTTGCCGCCAGCCGGGAATCCAGGGCGCGGCAGGCGGGGCGACCAGCATTATCCGGCGCCGCTCCCGGGTGCAGGCGGCCAGCACCGGTAGCAGCATGCGCGTCTCGCCGCAGCCGAAGGGGGCACCGATCAGCTCGGTCAGTTGCCCCCGTGGCCAGCCGCCCCGCAACGCCCGGTCGAGCTGCACAAAGCCGCTGGGGCGGGTCGGGGTCGCCGCTGGGGTGCCGGTGCCGCGCCCGCGCCAGAGGCGGGGGTGCGCGAGGAGTTCTTCCAGCGCCGACATGGTTCAGCCGTCGGCGTCATCGCGGGGGCGCATCCATGCAGCGGGCGAGACTGAACAGCGGAGGGTTCCGGAGGGGGAGGGAGGCCGTGCTCCCGATGCCGGGCGGATTCGCATGATGTCCCGTAGGCTAGGCTTCCAGGGTACGCACCACGCCGACCCCGATGCCTTCGATCACCAGTTCCTGTCGGCCCGGATCGATTTCGATCGGTGCGTAATCGGGGTTGGCGGGCAGCAGGCGCACCCGGTTCCCGGCGCGCTGGAGAATCTTCACCGTGACCTCGTCCTCGATGCGGGCCACCACGATCTGGCCGTCGCGGGCCTCCGGGCTCTGCCGCACCGCGAGCAGATCGCCGTCCAGGATGCCGGCATCGCGCATGCTGTCGCCACGAACCCGCAGCAGGTAGTCCGGACGTGGGTGGAACAGGCGCGGATCGATCCGGTAGTGCTCTTCCACGTGTTCGATCGCGAGGATCGGCGAACCTGCGGCGACGCGGCCGACCAGTGGGATCTCTCCGGCGGGGCCGGTACCACCGGGGAGCCGGATCCCGCGCGCGCTGCCGCTGACCAGGTCGATCGCGCCCTTGCGCGCCAGTGCGCGCAGATGGCACTCGGCCGCATAGGGGGAACGGAAGCCGAAGGCCCGGCAGATCTCCTCGCGGGTCGGAGCCGAGCCCTGTTCCTCCATCTGCCCGCGGATGAAGGCGAGGATCTCCTGCTGGCGCGGGGTGAGTTTCATGAATAGGCCGTTTTGCCAGGAATGCTGTTATTTCATACAGTATCCCTGAAGGGTGGGGTATTGCAAGGGGCGATTCAGGTCTGCTGCTCTGTGTCGGATCGGCCAGAGGCTGGCCTCCTGGGGGTGGCTTGATCTTCAGCGGATCAGGCGGCGGTGGATCAGGGTCGTGGCGAGGATCAGTGCGACGGCGCCGTAGCTGACGATCACGGTCAGGTGCAGACCCACGCCGGTCGGCCATCTCCCGGTCATCAGCGGGCGCACGATTTCCACCACGTGCGCCAGTGGCAGCGCGAACGCCAGCCGCTGTACCCACTCCGGCATCTCCTGCAGCGGAAAGAAAACTCCTGAAAGCAAAAGCATAGGAGTAACCGCTAATGTGAAATAATAAAGAAAGAAGTCATAGCTGCGGGCAACGGCAGTGATCACCAGCGCCAGTGACCCGAAGGTGAAGGCGGCCAGGAACACCACCGGCAGCGCGAGCAGGGCGCGGACATCGGTGACTAGCCCGAGCGCGCTGGCGACGACCAGGATCGCCGCTGCGCTGATCAGCCCCTTGCTGGCCGCCCAGACGGCTTCCGCGAACACGATGTCATCCAGCGTCAGCGGTGTCCCGAGCATTGCCAGCCAGGTGTTCTGCTCCGCCATGCGCGTGTAGGCCGAGTACATGCCCTCGAAGCTGGCGGTGAACATCGCGCTGGAGCAGATGATCCCCGAGGCAATGAACACCATGTAGCTCATCCCGTCCAGCTCGCCGACCAGCCGCCCGAAGCCGTAGCCGAAAGCCAGCAGGTACAGCACCGGTTCGCCAAAGTTGCCAAGCAGCGAGGGCATCATCATCTTGCGCCAGACGCGCAGGTTGCGCCGCCACACCGGGATGAAGCGCAGGCTGGGGCGCGGCAGCAGCGGACGGTGCGCGCGGCTCATCTCATTCCCGCAGGTCGTGGCCGGTCAGCCTGAGGAACACGTCCTCGAGGTTTGCGGCGCGGGTGGCGTGTGGCAGCCCGGCAGCGTCCAGTTCGGCGCGCACCGCGGCGGGATCGGCGGTGTAGATCAGCCAGCTGTCCGCGATCTCGAGCATGCGCGCCGGGAGCGCGGACGGGTCGGCGATGAAGCGGCGCGCGGAGCGGGCGCTGAGGCTGATCACCCAGGGCTCCACGTGGGCAGCGATCAGCGCGCGCGGCGAGTCGCAGGCGATGATGCGCCCGGCGTCGATGATCGCGATCCGGTCGCAGAGCTCTTCGGCTTCCTCCATGTAGTGGGTGGTCAGTACCAGCGTCACGCCGCGGTCGCGGAGCCGCCGCAACTGGCGCCAGAGGTGGTGCCGCGCCTGCGGGTCAAGGCCGGTCGTCGGTTCGTCGAGGATCACGAGCTCAGGCTGGTTGATCAGTGCGCGGGCCAGCGTCAGCCGCCGTTTCATCCCGCCCGAGAGGGTGTTGATGCGCGAACGGCGGCGCGTTTCCAGGTTGGCCAGTTCCAGCAGGTCTTCGATGCGCTGGGCGAGCACGGGGCCGGACAGCCCGAAGTAGGACGCGTAGGTGAGCAGGTTTTCCTCGACCGTGAAGTCCGGATCCAGGGTGTCGAACTGGGGTACCACGCCGAGGTGTTTGCGGATCTCGCGTTCCTGCTCCGGGATCGACATGCCCAGTACGCGCACCGAGCCCGCGTCGATGGGGGTGAGCCCCAGAAGCATACGCAGCGTCGTCGTCTTGCCGGCACCGTTCGGGCCCAGCAGACCAAAAAACTCGCCCGCCGGGATCGCGAGGTCGATGCCGTCGACCGCGGCGGTTACGTCATAGACCTTGCGCAGGCCGCGGATGTCGACCGCCAGAGCCGGACGGTCTTCAATGCCGAGCGTCCCGGATACGCGTGACGCGACGCTGGCGGCAGGCACTGTGGTTACCGGCTCGGGTGACATGGCGACAGGTCTTTCATGGAGATTGGGTCGGTTCCGGTGGTGATGCTGTCCGGCTGGCAGTAGCATACGGGACCGTGACCGGAGCAGCATCCCGTGTTGCTGCGAGTGGTCCGGAGCCGAATCGATCGGAGACGACATGGAAGTGAACGGCCCCAGCACATGAAAAAGATCATCATCCTCGGGGCCGGGCAGGTCGGGCACTCGCTCGCGGAGGCGTTGAGCGCGGACGGGCACGAAGTGACCGTGGTCGATCGCGACCGCGAGCGTCTGAACGCGCTGACGGCCGATCTGGAGATCAAGGCGGTCGTCGGCTTTGGTGCGCACCCTCCGATTCTCGAAGCGGCGGGCGCCCCTGATGCGGCGATGGTGATCGCCGTGACCGATTCCGACGAAGTGAATATGCTCGCCTGCCAGATCGCCTCGACCCTGTTCAACGTCGAGACGCGGATCGCGCGCGCCCGCGCCCGCGACTACCACGATCACCCCGAACTCTTCGGCCGGGATGCGGTGCCGGTGGACATGCTGATTTCACCGGAAGAGTTGGTGACCAGCCAGATCCAGCGCCTGATCGAGCATCCGGGCGCACTGCAGGTCCTCGATTTCGCTGACGGCCAGGTATCCCTGGTCGCGGTGCGCGCCGATCGCGGTGGCCCCCTGGTGGGTCGGGAACTCCGGAGCCTGCGCCGCCTGCGCTCGGGCGGCCAGATGCGGGTCGCCGCGATCTTCCGCCAGGACCGGCCCGTGATTCCGGACGGCAGTACGGTCATCGAAGCGGACGACGAGGTCTTCTTCGTTTCCGCGAAGAAACACATCCGCTCGGTGGCCGCCGAACTGGGGCAGATGGAACGCGCCTACCGCCGGGTGATCATCGCCGGTGGCGGGAACATTGGTCGGCGGCTTGCCGAAACGCTGGCCAGCCGCTTCCGGATCAAGCTCATCGAGCGCAGCGCGGAACGTGCCCGGATGCTGGCCGCGACACTGCCCACCGACGTCTTGGTGCTCGAGGGAGATGGCGCCGACGACCGCTTCCTGGAAGAGATCGATGTCGATCACGCCGACGTCCTCTGCGCGGTCACCAACGACGACCAGTCGAACATCTTCGCGGCGATGCTGGCGAAGCGGCGTGGCGTGCGCAAGGTGATCAGCCTGATCAACCGGCCCAGCTATGTCGACCTGGTGCAGAGCGGAACCATCGACATCGCGGTGTCACCGCAGCTGGTGACCGTGGGCGCGTTGCTGGCGCGCGTGCGGGAAGGCGGAACGACCACCGTGCACACGCTGCGCCGGGGCGCCGCCGAGGCGATCGAGACCGTGGTATACGGCGATGCCCACACTTCGCAGGTGGTCAATCGCCGGATCGACGAACTGAAGCTCCCGGAGGGCGCGACCATCGGCGCCGTCGTGCGCGGAGAAGAAGTGCTGATCCCGCATCACGACACGGTGATCAACGCGGGCGATCACGTGATCGTTTTTCTGGTGGACCGGACCCAGGTGTCCGCGGTCCAGCGCCTGTTCCGCCCGTCCGCGCTGTTCTTCTGAGCCGAGCCCCGATCGATGCTGCAATTCGCCACCACGATGCGCCTGCTGGGGATTCTGGTGACCCTGTTCAGCATCACCATGCTGCCGCCGGCGCTGATCGGCTGGATCTACGGGGAGGCCAGCATGTGGGTCTTCCTGCGGGCCTTCGGCATCCTGCTGGGTATCGGGCTGCTGATCTGGGCGCCATTCTTCTGGTCGCGCGGGGAACTGCAGGTCCGCGACGGTTTTGTCGTGGTGGTGATGTTCTGGCTCGTGCTGGGGCTGTTTGGGGCGCTGCCGCTGTATCTGGATCCGATCCTGCACATCTCTGTCACGGACGCGGTATTCGAATCCATGTCCGGTCTCACCACGACGGGATCGACGGTGATCGTGGGGCTGGACACCCTCCCGCGCGCGATCCTGTGGTATCGGCAGCAGTTGCAGTGGCTGGGTGGCATGGGAATCATCGTGCTGGCAGTCGCGATTCTTCCGCTGCTGGGCATCGGCGGCATGCAGCTGTTCCGGGCGGAGATGCCGGGGCCGCTGAAGGACAACAAGCTGGCCCCACGCATTGCCGAAACCGCGCGCAACCTCTGGTTCGTCTATGTCGGACTCACCGTGGCCTGTGCATTGGCCTACTGGGCCGCCGGCATGGAGATCTTCGACGCGGTCACGCACTCCTTCAGCACCGTCGCGATCGGTGGTTTTTCCACCTACGACGCGAGCATCGGCCACTTCGACAGCGCCGCAATCGAAGCCGTCGCGGTGCTGTTCATGTTGCTCGGGGGCATGAACTTCGCGCTGCATTTCTTGTTTGTGCGGCGGGCCAGTTTCGCTCCCTACCGGCGCGACGAAGAGGTGCGCCTTTATCTGGCGCTCCTCGGCACGGGCGCGGTGATTGCGGTCGCCTACCTGTTGTACTCCGGCGTGACCGGAAGCGTCCCGGAAGCCCTGCGCCAGGGTGTGTTCCACGCCGTGTCGATTGGCACCACGACGGGCTATGCCACCACCGAGTTCTACCTCTGGCCGGGCTTCCTGCCGCTGCTGCTGGTGTTCCTGTCCTTCGTCGGCGGCTGCAGCGCGTCCACCGGCGGCGGAATGAAGGTGATCCGCGTGCTGATGCTCGGGAAGCAGGGCCTGCGGGAGATCCAGCGGCTGATTCACCCGCACGCGCACATTGCGGTGAAGGTGAACGAAAAGGTGATGTCGCACCGCGTGGTCGAGGCGGTCTGGGGCTTCATGGCCGCCTACATCTTCGTGTTCGCGGTGATGGTGCTGCTGCTGATGGCCTCGGGGCTTGACCAGGTCACCTCCTTCTCCGCGGTCGCGGCCACGCTGAACAACCTTGGGCCCGGGCTCGGCGAAGTCGGACCCAACTACGCCGGCATCAACGATTTCAGCAAGTGGGTGCTGACGCTGTCCATGCTGCTTGGGCGCCTGGAGATCTTCACCGTTCTGGTACTGCTTTCGCCGGCCTTCTGGCGGCGCTGAACGGATCGATTTCGCCCTCGCTGCAGCTACGCCGTGGATGGGTACGGCGCGCTGCCGTCCCGGGTCGTGCAAGCTGGCTTCCGCGGCAGGAGGCGAGGCTGCCGGGCGGACAGCGTCGGCGAGCCGCCCCAGGCAACGCGAAACCAGACGGGCTGAGCTACACTTTGAGGAAGCGGCAGCCGGAATCGCGAACCCGGCAACGAAACAGGCGTGGCCGTTCTCCCTGGGCCTGCCGAGTGGAATAGGGGACGTGAGGCTGCAACCGGCTCGGCCGGAACCGCAAACGGTTTCCGGAGCGAAAATGCCTGTCCGGGTCTTCCTGCACGCCTTGGCTTCAGGCATTTGATGGAGGCCCGTGATGCAAGCGCGCGTCGGCGACTCCTTCGAGAACTCGATCCCGCAGCTGATCGAGCGCTGGGAGCATTTTCCGCACGAAGCGGACATGGGTGTGCGCGGGTTCGGCCGCACCCTGGGCGAGGCGTTTGCGGCGGCCGCCACGGCCATGACCGCGATCATCACAGAACCTTCGCAGATCGAGCCCACTCAACGTTTTCGGTTTGCCTGCTCCGGTGCGGACCCCGAGCTGCTTCTCTACGACTTCCTGAATCGCCTGGTCTACGAGATGGCTGTCGAGGGACGGCTGTTCGGCCGGTTCCGTGTCGGGGTTGAAGGGGAGAACCTGAACGCCGAGGCGTGGGGAGAGTCGGTGGACCGTCTGCGCCATCAGCCGACCGTGGAAATCAAGGGCGCGACCTTCACCCAGCTTGCGGTACGGCAGGCGGATCAGGGCCTGTGGGTCGCCCAGTGCGTGCTGGACATCTGACGCCGCCGGAACATCCAGACGCGGAGACAGGACATCATGGATATCAGCCGCTTCACCCAGCTTTCCGATACCGCCTGGCAGCTCGAGCCGAGGGGGCCGATGCGCGTGCCGGCCATTATCTACGCGGACGCCGAGCTGTTGGCCGAGATGGACGACAAGGTCGGCGAACAGGCCTCGAACGTGGCGATGCTGCCCGGCATCGTGCAGGCATCCTACGCGATGCCGGATGCCCACTGGGGCTACGGTTTCCCGATCGGCGGTGTGGCCGCGTTCGACGCCGATGCGGGCGGCGTGGTGTCCGCCGGCGGTGTCGGGTTCGACGTCTCCTGCGGTGTGCGCACGATGGTTACCGGTGTGTCGCAGGAAGCGATCGAGTCGGTCAAGGGGGATCTCGCGGACGCGCTGTTCGAGGCGATTCCCGCAGGCGTAGGGAGTACCGGACTGATTCACCTGCAGGATCGGCAGATGACCGACATGCTGCGGGGCGGGGCCGCGTGGGCCGTGGAGCAGGGCTATGGGGAGCCCGCGGACCTGCAGCGTATCGAGGAACGGGGCCAGATGGCCGGAGCGGATCCGGCTGCCGTGTCGAAGCTGGCGCGCAAGCGGCAGCGCAAGGAAATGGGCACGCTGGGTTCGGGCAACCACTATCTGGAGGTTCAACGGATTGCGCAGATCTTCGAGCCCTCGGTTGCCCGGGTCTTCGGACTGGTCGAAGGCGAGATCGTGGTGTCGATCCACTGCGGTTCCCGCGGTCTCGGACACCAGATCGGGACCGAATTTCTGCGCGAAATGGCGGTGGCGGCCGAGAGTCACGGAATCCATTTGCCGGATCGTGAACTGGCCTGCGCGCCGATCCACTCGGAGGTGGGGCAGCGCTATCTGGGTGCGATGCGTTCCGCGATCAACTGTGCGCTTGCCAACCGGCAGATCCTGACGCACCTGTCCCGCGAGGTTTTCGCCACATTCTTTGCGCGCGAAGAACTGAAGCTTCTTTACGACGTCTCGCACAATACCTGCAAGACTGAACGCCACCAGGTGGACGGACGCGAGCGGGAACTCTACGTTCACCGCAAGGGCGCGACCCGGGCCTTCGGTCCGGGACACCCCGACCTACCGGAGGCGCTGCAGGGAGTGGGCCAGCCGGTGCTGATCGGCGGTTCGATGGGCACCTCCTCATACATCCTCGTGGGGACCAACGAGGGTGAGAAACTGTCGTTCAACTCCGCCTGCCACGGCGCGGGTCGCGCGATGAGCCGGCACCAGGCAACGCGCCAGTGGCGCGGCCGGGAACTGGTCGATCAGCTTGCCGAACAGGGCATCCTGATCCGCAGCCCCAGCCTGCGCGGCGTCGCCGAGGAGGCCCCAGGCGCCTACAAGGAGGTGAGCCGCGTCGTACAGGCCAGCCACAACGCCGGCCTGGCCCGAATGGTGGCGCGGGTGGAACCGATGGTCTGCATCAAGGGTTGAGCGGGAACCACCAGATGTGGTTTGGTGCTGGGCATCTGCGAAGCTGGTCGGTGCCGTTCGCGATTGCCTTGCTGGCCGTGATCCTCCAGTGGGTGGACGGAGCCGAGTGGCTGCGCCTCGAGCGGGAGGGGGTTGCGGCCGAGCCATGGCGGCTGCTCGGTGCTCATTTCGTCCACCTGGGCTGGACGCATCTGGGGCTCAACCTCGCCGGACTGGCGCTGCTTTGGGTCCTTCTTGGCGATACGCTCAGGCCCCTTTTGTGGATGCTGGGGGTGGTTGCCCTCGCGGTCGGTGTAAGCTTCTTATTGCTGTGCTGTTCGCCCACCGTTGGGTGGTACGTCGGATTCTCCGGGGTGCTCCACGGTCTGTTCGCGGCTGGCGCCGTCGCCAACCTGAGGCGCCATACGACGCTCGGGTTAGGAGTGCTCGCGTTCCTGCTCGGGAAACTGGTGCTGGAGCGAATCGGCGACGGAGATTCCTTTACCGCGGAGCGGATTGGAGGCGCGGTGATCCTCGACGCCCACCTGTACGGCGTGCTCCTGGGTCTTGCCTACGGAGCTGTACTCTTGTCGATGAGCCGCCCGTGGAGGGGATCCGGAGCCAGCCGCGGCGATCGACGATAGGCGCGTAGCCCGCGCATGGATTCCCCCGGGTCAGGGTGGTTGCTACTGCCCTCTCCCGCTGGCGGGAGAGGGCTTGGAGGTCAGGGCGATCGGGAATGCGGGTGCACCGCCTTGGGGGCGAACCCGATGCCTGCCGACGGAATGCAGCCCTTCGGATCAGTTGAACTCTTCCGCGATGTACGCCGAGACGTTGGCGATGTCTTCGTCGCTGAGGCCGCTGGCATGGGGAGCCATCAGCGGAGTGTTCGGGCCGACCTGCTCACCTGCCCGGTAACGGGTCAGCTTGTCCGCGAGGTAGTCCGCGTCCTTGCCGGTCAGGGCGGGGAATATGGCCTGCCCCTGGGCAGCCGGACCGTGACAGGTCACACAGGTCTGGTATGTGGCCTTGCCGGCCTCCAGGTCAGCCGCCTGCACGCCCACGGCTGCGGACATCGCAACGGCTCCGGCGGCAATGA
>PULL01000004.1 GCA_003550945.1 Thioalkalivibrio sp.
CCAGATGGGTCTTTCCGTGCAGATCGAGAAGGGAGCCGGGGCCTCCGCGCGATTTGCCGATGACGCCTACGCCGATGCGCAGGTGCTGGATGCCGCGGAGTTGTACGAGCGGACCGACATCATGGTCCGCGTTGCCCCACCCACCGCCGAGGAGGTGCGCAGTCTTCCCGAGGGCGCGACCCTGATCGGCTTCTTCCACGCCCACCGCAGCCCGGAGGTCGTCGCGGCGCTGCAGGAGCGCAAAATCCTCTCCTTCGCGATGGAACTCGTTCCGCGCATTTCGCGCGCCCAGAGCATGGACGCGCTGTCCTCGCAGGCGGCCGTGGCGGGTTACAAGGCGGCGCTGATGGGCGCGGACCTTTCCTGCCGCTTTTTCCCGATGCTGACCACCGCCGCGGGCACGATCCGCCCATCGAAGGTGATCGTGATCGGCGCCGGTGTCGCGGGCCTGCAGGCGATCGCGACCGCGCGCCGCCTCGGCGCGATGGTCGAGGCCTACGACGTGCGCTCGGCGACCAAGGAGCAGGTTGAATCGTTGGGCGCCAAGTTCCTCGACCTGGGCGTGAAGGCCGAGGGCGAAGGCGGTTACGCCCGCGAGCTCACGGAAGACGAGAAGAAGCGCCAGCAGGAGGCGCTGGCCGGGTTCATCGCGAAGGCCGACGTGCTGATCACCACCGCCGCGATTCCCGGCCGCCCGTCACCGAAGCTGATCCCCGCGTCGATGGTCGAGGGCATGAAATCGGGTGCGGTGATCATCGACCTTGCCGCCGAGGGCGGCGGGAACTGTGAACTGACCCGGCCAGGCGAGACGGTCGAACACGGCAGCGTGATCATCCACGGACCCCTGAACGTGCCGTCGCAGGTCGCGCTCCACGCATCCGAGATGTACGCGAAAAACCTGCAGAACTTTCTGAGCCCGATGCTGAAGGACGGCGAGTTCGTTCCCGACTGGGACGACGAGGTGATCGCGAAGAGTTGCCTGACCCGGGACGGCGAAATCGTCCACGGCCCCACCCGCGAAGCGATCGAGGGAGACGCGTCATGATCGAGGGTTTCGTCGCGCTGTACATCTTCATGCTCGCGGCCTTCACCGGCTACGAGGTGATCTCGAAGGTTCCGGTGATCCTGCACACCCCGCTGATGTCCGGTTCGAACTTCGTTCACGGCATCGTGCTGGTCGGCACGATGGTGGCGCTGGGCCACGCGGCCACGCCGCTGGAACAGTTGATCGGTTTCGTCGCGGTGATCCTCGCCGCGGGTAACGCGGTCGGCGGCTACGTGGTCACCGAACGCATGCTGGAGATGTTCAAGACCAGCAAGGGAGGCAAGTGATGGACCTCCTGATGATGTTCATCAACAGCGCCTATTTCGTTGCCGCGATCCTGTTCATCGTCGGCCTGAAGCAGATGTCCTCGCCGACCACCGCGCAACGCGGGATTCTCTGGGCCGGGGTCGGCATGGTGCTGGCCACCGTGGTCACCTTCGCGCATCCGGAACTGAAGGGTGCGGTGAACTACCTGCTGATCATCCTTGGCATTGCGATCGGCGGCGGTCTCGCCTGGTGGAGCGGCAAGAAGGTCGCGATGACCGACATGCCGCAGATGATCGCGCTGTACAACGGCATGGGCGGCGGCGCGGCCGCCGGCATTGGCGCGATCTACCTGCTGCAGGCGGAGCCCGAAACCGCCTCCGACGTGGTGCTCGGGATTGCGGTGCTGGGTTCGCTGATCGGCTCGGTGGCCTTCTCGGGATCAATGGTCGCGTTCGCGAAGCTGCAGGGGCTGATGGACAAGACCGTCTACTTCCCCGCGCAGCAGTGGGTGAACCTCGGCGTGTTCGTCGTCACCGTGCTGCTGGGTCTCTCGCTCGCGCTGAGCGGCGGCGACGTGAACGGTGTCGTGCTGCTGCTGTTCTTCGTATTGGCACTGGCCTTCGGGATCATGATGACGCTGCCGATCGGCGGCGCCGACATGCCGGTGGTGATCTCCTTGTACAACGCGCTGACGGGCCTCGCGGTCGGCTTCAAGGGCTTTGTGCTCGACAACCCCGCGCTGATGATCGCCGGTGTGGTGGTGGGCGCGGCCGGCACGCTGCTGACGCAGCTGATGGCCAAGGCGATGAATCGCAAGCTGTCCAACGTGCTGTTCAAGCAGTTCGGTGGCAGTTCCGGCGGCGAGGCCGAAGAGGTGACCGGCAGCCTGAAACCGATCGAGGCCCCAGACGCCGGCATCATGATGGCCTTCGCGAACAAGGTGATCATCGTTCCGGGTTACGGCATGGCGGTGGCCCAGGCCCAGCACAAGATCTGGGAACTGACACAACTGCTGATCCAGCGCGACGTCGCGGTGAAGTTCGCGATTCACCCGGTGGCCGGGCGCATGCCCGGGCACATGAACGTGCTGCTCGCCGAGGCCGGCGTGCCCTACGACATCATCTACGACCTCGACGAGATCAACAACGAGTTCAAGACCGCCGACGTGGCCATCGTGATCGGCGCCAACGACGTGGTGAACCCGGTCGCGCGCACCGACCCGGACAGCCCGATCTACGGCATGCCGATCCTGAACGCCGACGAGGCGCACAACGTGATCGTGATCAAGCGGGGCCGCGGCGCCGGGTTCTCCGG
>PULL01000254.1 GCA_003550945.1 Thioalkalivibrio sp.
AATGATCGCCCTCGAAAATGGCACTTTGCCAGTTCCGCTGCTCGTGGTCGCCGTCGCGGAATTTGCGGAAGGTCAGTTTCATGTCATCGCTTGAGGTTGCCATGCCGTGTCTCCTGTGGAGCCGGGCCTGGTGGCCCGCCTTTTGCATCGATTCGTGGTTTATTGTTTGGCTTCGAGGACGATCGCGTCGCTGACCAGTTGGTGCACGCTGATGATCTGGTCCATCTGGAATCCGTAGTAGGGCAGGACCTTGCTGAACTGGCTCTTGCAGATGGCACAGATCGCAGCCATGTGGGTGACTTCGTGCTCTTCCACCACCTGTTTCAGCGCCGACATGCGTGGCAGCGCGCCCTTCACGCGCAGTTCCATCAGGTCATCGGTGAGCAGGCCGCCGCCGCCGCCGCAACAGAACGTGGCCTCGCCGATCGTCTCCGGCGCCATGTCGTAGAAGTGGTTGCAGGTGGCCTTGATGATCTCGCGCGGGATCACGAACTGGCCGCCCGGCATGTCGCCCATGCGCGACGCACGCGCCACGTTGCAGGAATCGTGGAAGGTCAGACGCCGGTGGTCGTTGCGGCTCTTGTCGAGCGTGATCACGCCGCGCTGGATCAGGTCGTAGGTGAACTCGCAGATGTGCTGCGGGACCGGGTAGCGCGGGTCGAGGAAGTCGAACGGGCCGGCCAGCGTATTCAGGTAGCTGTACGCGACGCGCCAGGCGTGGCCGCACTCGCCGAAAATGATGCGCTTCACACCGAGATCCAGCGCCGCCTCGCGGATGCGCATTGCGATCTTCTTCATGTTCTCGCCGGAACCGATGAACAGGCCGAAGTTGGCCGCCTCGGAGGCATGCGACGACAGCGTCCAGGAAATCCCCGCGGCGTGGAAGACCTTCGCGTAGCCGATCAGGCCGTCGATATGCGGCTCGGCGAAGAAGTCCGCGGAAGGCGTGACCACCAGCACCTCGGCCCCCTTCTCGTCCAGCGGGAAACGCACGTCGATGCCGGTGTCTTCCTTCACGTCCTCTTCGAGCCCAAGCAGGGTGTCCTCGAGCGCGGGCTGCGGCAGGCCGAGGTTGTTGCCGATCTTGAACACCTTGCCGATGATCTCGTTGCTGTACTTCTGCCCCTTGCCGACCGCGTTCATGATGTCGCGGGTGGCCATGGTGATTTCGGCGGTGTCGATGCCGTAGGGGCAGTACACCGAGCAGCGCCTGCACTCCGAGCACTGGTGGTAGTAGCTGAACCACTGGTCCATCAGCTCTTCGGTGAGGTCCATCGCGCCGACCAGATTCGGGAAATACTTGCCGGGCAGCGTGAAATAGCGGCGGTACACGCCGCGCAGCAGATCCTGGCGCGCCACAGGCATGTTCCGCGGATCGGAGGTACCCAGGAAATAGTGGCACTTGTCGGTGCAGGCGCCGCACTTCACGCAGGAGTCCATGAACACCTGCAAGGCGCGGTTGCTCTCCAGCAGCTCGCCGAGTTTGTTGATCGCGACATCCTTCCAGTTGTCGACCAGCTCGCCCGGAAAGCCCAGCGGGACCTGGAACTGTTCCTTGGACAGGAACGGCTTGCTGTGCGACATCACGCCGAGTTTCAGCGCGGGGATCTCGATCGTTTCCTTGAGTTCCGGAGTCTCGAAATTGGCCATGGTGCGGGTTCCTGTCTCGGTCGCGGCGGCGCGGTCTACTGCTCGGTGTTCGCGGCGGGCTTGTCGCTCGCGACCATCCACTTCACCTTGGTCACGTGCCGCTTCTCGCGCGGGTTGTCCACCTGGTTACGGGTCGGGCTGAAGAACACGCCCGGGGCGTGCAGCAGCTTGCTGAACGGGAAGACGATCATCAGGCCGGCCACCAGCAGCAGGTGCAGCAGCAGCAGCGGATGCGCGGGAAGCGGGTTGAAATCGAAGCGCATCAGCCCGGTGAAGAAGAGCTTCACCGCGGTGATGTCGACGCTGAACAGGTAGGTCATGCCGAGGCCGGTCAGCGCGATGCCGAGCAGCAGCGCCAGCATCAGGTGGTCCGACGGCGACGAGATGTAGCGGATACGCTCCACGAACAGGCGGCGGGCCCACAGGCCGGCCAGTCCGACGACCATCGCGAATGCGGCGTACAGGCCGAAGGGCTGGATCATCACCACCCAGGTCGGGACCGGCTCCAGGAAATAGCGCAGGTGGCGCAGCAGCACCAGCGCGAGAGCGACGTGGAACATGATGCCGAACAGCCAGATCCACTTGTTCGCCTTGAACAGGCTGTTGAACAGGAAGACCTCGGTGCCCATGCGCAGGACCACACCGCCGCGGGTCGTGGGCGCCGGCGTGGTCGGAATCTTCAGGGGAGCGGGAGTGCGCGCGTACCGTGCGATGCGCATGCCGAGCCCGACCAGGAAAATGGCCGTGGCCACGTAAAAGAGCAGGGCAAAGAGCACGGTGACGAACACGGGCAATCCTCCGGATCAGGAATCCGGGTGAGGCCTGCGCCTCACCCGGGGTCGTGCAGATGGATCAGACGCAGCCGGTCGGCTTGGGCAGGCCGGCGTATTTGCACGCCTGCTTCGCGGGACCGTAGGGGAACAGTTCGTACAGGTACTTGCTGTTGCCCTTGTCCGGCCCGAGCTTCTTGCCG
>PULL01000210.1 GCA_003550945.1 Thioalkalivibrio sp.
ATAGCAGAGTGTCCCGGGTGGGGCGATCTCCCAGCGGGGAGGGGTGCCGCGGGCGGGAGGTTGCTCCGCAATTTTCAACACCTGTCGGACTCAGCCCCTGTTTCAGCGGCTTTGTGCTCGCGCCGACCGGTCTCGGTGCAAGTTGGTCTCGCCCGGGCGACGGTACCTGAATCCGGTGGCGCAATGGACCTTTGCCAGGGCCGACCTTAGACTGCCCGGTCTTGGTTCATGATCCGGGTTTATGCATGCTGGACATCCGAATTCTGCGTCAGGATCTCGATGCCGTCGTGACCGCGCTCGCACGGCGCGGTTTCGAATTTGACCGGGATCGTTTCCTGGGGCTCGAGGCGCGCCGCAAGACCCTGCAGGTCCGGACCCAGGAACTCCAGAACGAACGCAACACCCGCTCCAAGGCCATTGGGCAGGCCAAGGCGCGCGGTGAGGACATCGCCCCGCTGAAAGCCGCGGTGGGGCAATTGGGCGAAGAGCTGAAAGTCTGCGAGCAGGACTTGCAGCAGATCCAGTCGGAGCTCGAGGACCTGCTGCTGCAGGTTCCGAATCTGCCGCAGCAGGGCGTGCCCGAGGGGGCGGACGAGACGGCCAATGTCGAGATCCGCCGTGTGGGCGAGCCTGTCCGCCTGGATTTCGCGCCGCGCGACCACGTCGATCTGGGTCTTCCGGGGGGCTGGCTGGATTTTGAGGCCGCCGCCCGGATGTCCGGCTCGCGCTTCGTGGTGATGCGCGGCGAAATGGCGCGTCTGCACCGGGCGCTGATCCAGTTCATGCTGGACCTGCACACCCGCGAGCACGGCTACCAGGAAGTCTACGTCCCTTATCTGGTGAATCCGGTGGCGCTGTTCGGCACGGGGCAGCTGCCGAAGTTCGATGCGGACCTGTTCACGGTTGCGGGCGAGCAGGGGTTTCGCCTGATTCCGACCGCCGAGGTCCCGGTAACCAACCTGGTTGCGCAGCAGATACTGGACGCGGACCAGTTGCCACTGAAGATGGTGGCCCACACGCCCTGTTTCCGCTCGGAGGCAGGCAGTTACGGACGCGACGTGCGCGGTCTGATCCGGCAGCACCAGTTCGAGAAGGTCGAACTGGTGCAGATCGTGCGCCCCGAGGATTCGGATGCAGCGCTGGAGGGCCTGCTTGCGGATGCCGAGGTGGTGCTGAAAGCGCTTGAGCTCCCGTACCGGGTAGTGCTTTTGAGCACCGGGGACATGGGTTTCTCCGCGACCCGCACCTACGACATCGAAGTGTGGCTGCCGGGGCAGCAGGCCTACCGCGAGATCTCGTCCTGTTCCAGCTTCGGGGATTTCCAGGCAAGACGCATGCAGGCCCGGTACCGTCCCGGTCCCGGAGCGAAGCCCGAACTGGTGCACACCCTGAACGGCTCCGGTCTCGCTGTGGGGCGGACGCTGGTGGCGCTGCTGGAGAATGGTCAGCAGGCGGATGGCAGCATCCGGATTCCCGAGCGCCTCCGTTCCTATCTGGGGGGAACAGAGAGCCTGGTTCCGCCGTCAGACCAGTAATCGGTCAAATGTTTGGTTAAGAGATGGCGGAAGGTCGGAAGATGCGCCTGAGAACGCTCGCTGGGATGACGAATAGATGGTGGGTGGTCCCCGCCGCGCTGTTGATGTTGCTGGTCTCGGGAAAGGCCCAGGCGCTGGACCCCGGGGATTTCCCCGCGATCGACGACACGCCGCGCGAGATCGGGCTGCATACGCCGGACTGGTTCCAGCTCAGCTTCCTCGATTTCCAGGAGGACCTGGAGCGGGCGGTGGAGCGTGGCAGGATGGGGCTCGCGGTCTACTTCGGCATGGATCACTGTCCCTACTGCGAGGTGATGATCAACGAGAATCTCGCCGAGCCCGATATCCGGCAGTATTTTTCCGATCACTTCGACGTGATTGCGCTGGACGTGCTGGGCAGCCGGGAAGTGGTCACGCTGGATGGCGAGGTGATGACCGAGCGCCAGTTCGCGGTGCAGCGGCGACTGAACTTCACGCCGGCGTTCACGTTCTTCGACGCCGACGGCGACGAGATCCACCGGATCCGGGGATATTACCCTCCGTACCGATTCCGGGCGGCGCTTGAATACGTGATCGACCGCCACGACCAGCACACCACGTTCCGCGAGTATCTGGCCCGCGCCGATCCGCCACCGAAATTCGAGGTCGATGACATCAACTACCAGGAGTTCTTCCAGAGCCCGCCGCACATGCTGGACCGGTCGCGGATTCCGGCGCAGCGGCCGCTGATCGTGTTCTTCGAACGGCACGCCTGCCACGCCTGTGACGTGCTGCACTCGGAACCGCTGCGCGACCAGCGCGTGCTGGACATGATCCGCCTGTTCGACGTCGTGCAACTGGACCTTGATGCGGATACGCCGGTGATCACGCCGCGGGGCCAGCGCACCAGCGCGCGCGACTGGGGCGAGGCACTGGACATACACTGGGCGCCCAGTCTGGTGTTCTTCGACGAAAAGGGTTCGGAGATCATCCGCATCGATTCCGTGGTCGCCCTGAACCGGCTGCGCAACGTGATGGACTTTGTGCTGACCCGGGGTTACGAGGAGTTCCCGACGTTCGAACGCTGGCGGGCTGCGCAGGC
>PULL01000213.1 GCA_003550945.1 Thioalkalivibrio sp.
GAACGCAGCGCGTTGCTGTTCCGGCACCCCGTTCACGTATTCCAGCGTGTTCACGTGCACGCGCGGGCCCGTCCAGCGCGCATCGGCCTTGATGCCGAACAGGTTGTGGCTGCTGCTGCCATCGCCGTGCGTCATTACGTGCCGCCCCCAACCCGTCTCCAGCGCGGACTGCGCCAGCAGCACCTCGGGCCCGATCCCCAGCGCTGCGCCGGCCTGCTGCGCGTGGGGCCAGAGTTCGCTGATGAAGGCCTCGGGCGAGTCAGGCCGCCAAGGGGTTTGCGAGGGCATAGCCCTGGCGATCGGTGATGGCGCCGGCGTACTGTGGACCATCGCCTCGGCCGCCCAGGCCGGTCGTGCCGACAGCCGCGTTTCCGGCAGCCGCAATTCTCCGGCCGAAGCCGGCGCGGGCATCTCCGGTGCCAGCTCCCGCAGCAAGGACTCGCGCAGGCCGATGCCCTCGCCACGCGACATCTCCAGCGCGATCTGCTGGTCGAACATTTCGCGGTAAAACCGCATCTGGTCGCTGTCCATGCCGCTGTCCGCCGGCATCGCGTCGCGCATGCTCTTCAGCATCATTTGAATGAACAGTGCCTCGAACTGACGCGCCGCCGCGTCGGCCGCCTCCGGGGCCTCCTCCCGTGCCATCCGACGCAGGTCGGCAAAACCCTGGAAGTCGGTGTACTGGTAGACCGCTGAGAAGTCGGCGTTCATCGTTCGTTTCCCTGCCGCGGCCCCGATCAGATCACGATCAACTGGGCGCGCAGCGCGCCGGCCTCGCGCAGCGCCTCGAGGATGGCCACAAGGTCTCCGGGAGCGGCGCCCACGCGGTTCACCGCGCGCACGATTTCGTCGAGGGTCACGCCCGGCCCGAACAGGAACATCGGGTTCAGTTCTTCGACCACCTCGATCTCGGTGCGCGGCGTCACCACCGTCTCGCCCAGTGCGAAGGGCGGCGGCTGACTCACGTCCAGCGCCTCGGTAATCGTGACCGTGAGGCTGCCGTGGCTGACCGCCGCCGCGGTCACCGTCACGTTGCTGCCGATCACCACGGTGCCGGTGCGCGAGTTCACGATCACCTTCGCGGGCGCCTCGCCCGGCTGCACGCGGATGTTCTCCAGGATCGACACGAAGGCGACCCGCTGCCCGGGATCCGCCGGAGCGCGGACGCGCACCGTTGCACCGTCCTCCGGGCTCGCGGTGCCTCCGCCGAGGGTATCGTTGATCGCGTCGGAAAGTCGGTTCGCGGTGGTGAAATCGAAGCGGTGCAGATGCAGCTTCACGCTATCGCCCTGCGCAAACGCGCTGGTGACCTCGCGCTCCACGGTCGCACCGTTCGGAATCCGCCCCACGCTGGGGACGTTCACGGTGATGCGCGAACCGTCGCGACCCTCCGCGCCCAGCCCGCCTACCACGAGGTTGCCCTGTGCCATCGCGTAGGTCTGGCCATCCGCGCCCTTCAGCGGCGACATCAGCAGGGTTCCGCCTCGCAGGCTGGTCGCGTTGCCGATCGAGGACACCGTGATGTCGATCGTCTGGCCCGACTTCGCGAACGGCGGCAGATCCGCGTGAATCATCACAGCGGCCACGTTGCGCAGCTGGGGATTCGAACCCGGCGGCAGGGTCACACCGAGCCGCCCGAGCATGCTGGTGAGGCTCTGCACGGTGAACGGCGCCTGGGTGGTGCGGTCGCCGGTGCCGTCCAGCCCCACCACCAGGCCGTAGCCCACCAGCTGGTTGCTGCGCACCCCGCCCACCGAAGCGAGATCCTTCACGCGCTCGAACCCCTGCGCCTGCGATGTTGACGCGGGCAGCAGCACCAGCGCAGCGGCCAGCGCGAAGATCGGAAGCGTGAGCCACTTGGTCAATGATTCGGGAAGCATCGTTCTCGACTCCTCAGAAAGGCCAGAGGGGGCTGCTGAACACGCGCGTCAGCCAGCCGGGCCGGTTGCTGTCGGCGAGCGTGCCGGTGCCGCCGTAGGCGACCTGCGCGTTAGCGATCTGGGTGGACAAAACGGTGTTGTCCGTGCCGATGTCGACGGGCCGCACTACGCCTCGTAAACGTATGTATTCCTCGCCTTGGTTGAGCCGGATCCACTTTTCGCCCTGGATCACCAGATTGCCGTTGGCCAGCACCTCTGCGACAGTCACGGTGATGCTTCCGTCGAGCTGATTACTCTGGGCGCTATCACCCTGGCCGCCAAAGCTGCGCGAACCCTCGATGCGGTTCTCGAGCACCGGGCGGCCGTTCACCGTCACACTCCCGCCGAACAGCGTCGGACTCGGTAACTGGACATTGCTGTCCTTGCTGGTGCTGGTATTCGCCGACTTGCGCGCCTGCGTCCGCTCGACGAGCCGCACGGTCAGGATGTCGCCAACCTGCCGGGCCTTGTCGTCGTCGAACAGCCCGCCGCGCTGGTTCACCTGGAAGATCGCGCCGTTGTTCTGCTCCGGCGGCACAGGTACGGCGGGTGCAACCGGTAGGAATGCCGGGTCATCGCCGCGTACGACGCCCTGCAGGCCGCCGGCGCAGGCACCCAGCAGTACCGGGACTGCGAGTGCCATCGCCAGTCGGGGGATTCCTCTGTAGGGCGCTTGCATCATCTGGCCATCC
>PULL01000223.1 GCA_003550945.1 Thioalkalivibrio sp.
CCAAGCCCGATGATCCTGCTGTTGCGTCCGCGCAGCGATGCGCGGCAGTGGGTCGCGCGAGACCATTACGCGGTCTGGCCCGCGCTACCCGTGGACGAGTACACCGACATGTATGGAAACCGCTGCCAGCGTCTGATGGCCCCACCCGGGCGCTTTCATCTGGAAGTGTCCTCCGACGTCCATGTACCCCCTGGAATCGAGCGCCGGCCCGGTGCCGCGTTCGTGGAGGTTCAGGATCTTCCCGCCGAAACGCTGTCCTACCTGGCGCCCAGCCGCTATTGCGAATCTGATCGGCTCGGTGGATTGGCGGCCCAGATCTCTGGCCGGCGCCGGCCCGGGTACGAACAGGTCCAGGCGATTTCGGAGTGGATCCACCGGAAGCTGGAGTACCGCACCAATTCGAATCCGACCCCGGTTTCGGCGGTGGAGGTCTTGGAAAGGGGGCACGGGGTGTGCCGGGATTTTGCCCATATCGGTATTGCTCTGTGCCGCGGTCTCAGCATCCCTGCGCGGATGGTCGTCGGTTACCTTCATCGTCTCGAGCCGATGGATCTGCACGCCTGGTTCGAGGCCTTCGTCGGTGGCCAGTGGTATACCTTCGATCCGACGCGGGCCACGCTGAACGGGGGGCGGGTCTGTCTTGGACATGGCCGGGACGCGGCCGACGTGCCGGTCTTCACCCAGTTTGGTCCGCCGGTCCTTCCGACGCGGATGGACGTTGCGGTGGACGCGATCCAGGGACCCACGCACTGACGCGGGTCAGTCGAATCTGCCCACTGGATTGGTTGTCGTTGCAATGCGCTGGGGCAGTTGCACGGTGAAGGTGGTCAGCCCGTCTCCCGACTCCGCGGTGATCCGCCCGCCGTGTGCTTCGACGATGGAGCGAGTGATCGCCAGGCCCAGCCCCGCGCCCTCGCCCTGACCGGACCGGGAGGGATCCACGCGGTGGAACCGCTCGAACAGCAGCGGCAGCCGCTGCGGCGGAATGGGCGTGCCCCGGTTGCGCACCGCCAGGGTGGCACGGTCACCGGCGGCCGATATGCGGATCTCGACCGTGCCACCGGGTGGCGTGTGCCGGATCGCGTTCGACAGCAGATTCGACAGGGCCCGCCGGAGCATCAGTCGGTCCCCGGGCACGGTGGCCGACCCGGCAAGCCGCAAACAGACGCCTTTTTCTTCGGCCAGCGCTTCGTAGAATTCGACCAGCGCCTCAGCCTCCGCCTCAAGGCGGACCGGCTCCGCGGGTCTCGGCAACAGGCCGTTGTCCGCCTTTGCGAGAAACAGCATGTCGCCGATCATGCGCGCCAGGCGATCGAACTCTTCGAGGTTCGAGTGCAGCGTTTCTCGATACTCGTCGGCGCTGCGGCTGCGCGACAGCGCGACCTGGGTCTCGGTCATCAGGTTCGAGACCGGGGTGCGCAGTTCGTGCGCGATATCCGCGGAGAACTCGCTGAGCCGCTGGAAGGAGCTCTCCAGCCGGTCGAGCATGCCGTTGAAGGCTTCGGCAAGTTCCTGGAGTTCCCTGGGTGCGTCCTGTGCGTCGATGCGTTCACCGAGTTGCTCTGCTGACAGGCGTCGGGCGGTCGAGACCACCCGGCCCAGTGGTGCCAGGCCCTGGCGGGCGGCCACCCACCCCAGCAGCGCGGCGAAGGCAGCCGCGAGGGCGACGCCGAGCCACAGGTGCTGGCGCACCTGATCCAGAAAGTGGACGTGGTGGGTGACGTCCAGCGCTACCAGGGCCTGCAGGGGTTCAGGTTCTGGAAACGGCAGGAAGAGGATCCGCTCCAATCCAATGAAGTGACGCCCCGCGCGCGTCCACCCCTGTTCGGCAGGCAGTGCTGCAGTACTGGTCAGGTGGGCAGGCTCGAAGCTCTCAAGCTGTGCGCCGAAGATCACCACGCCTTCGGCATCGCGAAGCAGCACCGCGATGTGGTCCTGCCCGGCCAGCGCGTCGTACAGACGCTGGGGCAAGGTGTCCAGCGCGGCGGCATCCGGCGTGCGATCGATCAGGTGGCCGATCACCGCCATCTTCGCCGAGAGGTCGTGGGCATCGAGTTCATCGAAATGCAGGTCGACGGCCCGCTCCATCAGGATGCCCAGCCCCAGGAGCAGGATGATCGCGAGCAGTGCGAACAGCAGCGCCATCCTCGCGGTCAGCGACAGCGACCCACGGCCTTGCCCCGGTCGGATTCCGCCGGCCGACGGTCCACGCGTCATGGGTGGCCCGGCGCCTCGAGCACGTACCCCATTCCACGGACGGTGCGAATCAGTTTCGGCTCGAACGGGTCGTCGACTTTCGCGCGCAGCCTCCGCACCGCGACTTCGATCACGTTGGTGTCACTGTCGAAGTTCATGTCCCAGACCTGGGAGGCGATCAGGGATCGGGGTAGCACTTCCCCCTGCCGACGAACCAGCAGCTCGAGCAGAGAGAACTCCTTCGCCGTAAGGTTGATTCGGGTACCGGAGCGCTTTACGCGTCGACGCAACAGATCGATTTCGAGATCCGCCGCGATCAGGACTTCCGCCTCCTTGCTCCGGCCGCGACGCAGCAGGGTCCGCACACGGGCCAGCAGTTCAGCGAAGGCGAAAGGCTTGACGAG
>PULL01000200.1 GCA_003550945.1 Thioalkalivibrio sp.
CAGACGGTAGCGATGGGTGTGCCACGCCACCGCCTGCCGTCCTGGGACGACATCCAGGTTTTGACCGCGCAGCTGGCGGGGCGACCGGTGCCGTCCGATGCCGACGTGGAGAGTGAACTGGTGATCGGACCCGAGGCGCGCCGGCCCCTTCGGCTGGCGATGCCGCTGCTGGTGTCGGACATGAGTTTCGGCTCTTTGTCGCGCGAGGCGAAGATTGCGCTGGCCCGCGGTGCCGAGCGTGTCGGCACCGGCATCTGCTCCGGAGAGGGCGGGATGCTTCCGGAGGAGCAGGCCGAGAACTCGCGCTACCTGTTCGAACTGGGGCCAGCCCGCTACGGGTATTCCGAAGCGGTGCTCGACAAGGTACAGGCCTTCCACTTCAAGGGCGGGCAGAGCGCGAAAACCGGGGTCGGCGGGGTGCTGCCCGGGGCGAAGGTGTCGCAGGAGATCGCCGAGGTTCGGGGGATCGAGGCGGGACAGGACGCGGTGTCGCCGCCGGCTATCGCCGATCTGGAGACGCCCGCGGATTTCCGGCGCTTCGCGGACGAGGTTCGCGAACGCACCGGCGGGATACCGATCGGTTTCAAGCTCTCGGCCAACCATATCGAGCAGGATCTCGCGTTTGCTCTCGAGGCGGGCGCGGACTACGTGATCCTGGACGGCCGCGGGGGCGGCACGGGTGCGGCCCCCGCGCTACTGCGCGATCACATCAGCGTACCGACCATCCCGGCGCTGGCGCGAGCGCGGCACTACCTGAACCTGCGCGGCGCGGCTGGGCGGGTCACGCTGATTGTCACCGGTGGATTGCGCACGCCGGCAGATTTCGTGAAGGCGCTCGCGCTGGGTGCCGACGGGATCGCACTGGGCAACAGCGCGATTCAGGCGGTGGGCTGTGTCGGCTCCCGGATCTGTCATACCAACCGTTGCCCGACCGGCGTCGCCACTCAGGACCCGGAACTGCGCAGGCGTCTGGATCCGGAAACGGGGGCCGAGCGGCTGGCGAGCTTCCTGAACGCGTCGCTGCAGCTGATGCAGGTGCTGGCGCGCGCGGCCGGCCGGGCGCGCATCGGCGACCTTGCGCGGGATGACCTGATCACCTTCAACCGGGACCTGGTCGACATGGCCAACGTGCCGTACGCCGGCGTACACAGTCGCGACTGAGCCCGCGAGCCAAATTTTCGTAAACACTTCAATGGAATCCGACAAGCCTCTGTTTTCCTATCGTAAGTACTGGGCGGAACGCTTCGGGGTGGCGCCGTTCCTGCCGATGTCGCGCCAGGAAATGGACGCGCTGGGCTGGGATTCCTGCGACGTGATCATCGTCACCGGGGACGCCTATGTCGACCATCCCAGCTTCGGCATGGCGATCATCGGGAGGCTGCTGGAGGCGCAGGGCTTTCGTGTCGGCATCATCAGTCAGCCGGACTGGCGCTCGGCGGAGCCTTTCCGTGAACTGGGGCGGCCGAATCTGTTCTTCGGCATCACCGCCGGCAACATGGATTCGATGGTCAACCGCTACACGGCGGATCGCCGGATCCGGCGCAACGACGCGTACACGCCGAACGACGAGGGTGGGAAACGTCCAGACCGCGCCGTGATCGTCTATTCGCAGCGGGCGCGGGAAGCCTGGCCCGACGCGCCGATCGTGATCGGCGGCATCGAGGCCAGCCTGCGGCGGATCGCGCACTACGACTATTGGTCGGACAAGGTGCGGCGCTCGGTGCTGCTCGATTCCCGCGCCGACCTGCTGTTGTTCGGTAATGCCGAACGTGCGCTGGTGGAAGTCACGCACCGGGTCGCGGCCGGCGAACACCCCCGGGACATCCACGACGTACGCGGCAGCGTTTTCCTTCGCGACGCGGTGCCTGCGGGCTGGGTGGTGATCGACTCCACCGATGTCGATGCACCGGGGCCCGTCGATCCGCAACCCGACCCCTACGCCAGTGCCAGCCCCTCCGGCTGCGCCAGCAGTGAAGAGGCGCAGGCGGACCAGCCGAAAGTCGTGCACCTGCAGCGGTCGGTGCCGCGAGGCCACCCTCGCGAGCGCACCGTGATCCGGCTTCCCGCCTATGAGCAGGTCCGGGCCGATCCGGTGCTCTACGCCCATGCATCGCGGGTGCTGCATCTGGAGACCAACCCGGGCAATGCCCGCGCGCTGGTGCAGCGCCACGGCGACAAGGAGGTATGGCTGAATCCGCCGCCGATCCCGCTGACCACGCCGGAGATGGACGCCGTCTACGATCTGCCGTACGCGCGCGCTCCGCACCCGGCCTACGGCGGTGCGCGCATCCCGGCCTGGGAGATGATCCGGTTCTCGGTGAACATCATGCGCGGCTGTTTCGGTGGCTGCACCTTCTGCTCGATCACCGAACACGAGGGGCGGATCATCCAGAGCCGTTCGGAAGCGTCGATCCTGCGCGAAGTGGAGGAGATCCGCGACCGGGTCGACGGCTTCACCGGCGTGATTTCGGACCTCGGCGGTCCGACGGCGAACATGTACCGCCTCGCGTGCAAGGATCCGGAAATCGAGCGAAGCTGCCGGCGGCTGTCCTGCGTGTACCCCGGGATCTGCAAGAACCTGAACACGGACCATTCGGCGCTGGTCGGTCTGTACCGCAAGGCGCGGGCACTGCCTGGAATCAAGAAGGTGTTGATCGCGTCCGGACTGCGCTACGACCTCGCGGTGGAGTCACCCGAGTACGTGCGTGAACTGGTCACCCACCACGTGGGAGGTTACCTGAAGATTGCGCCAGAACATACGGAAGAAGGGCCACTTTCCCGGATGATGAAGCCCGGAATCGGCACCTATGACCGCTTCAAGGCGATGTTCGACCGCTTCTCGAGGGAGGCAGGCAAGGAGCAGTACCTGATTCCGTATTTCATCGCCGCGCATCCGGGGACCACCGACGAGGACATGCTGAATCTTGCCCTCTGGCTGAAGCGCAACGGCTTTCGCGCCGACCAGGTGCAGGCGTTCCTGCCGGGTCCGATGGCCCTGGCCACCGCGATGTGGCACACGGGTCGCAACCCGCTGCGCGGCATCCGCCGAGAGGGTGGCGACCGGGTGCATTCGGCGAAGGGTCTGCGTGCGCGCCGGCTGCACAAGGCGTTCCTGCGCTATCACGACCCCGAGAACTGGCCGCTGTTGCGCGATGCCCTGAAGCGGATGGGCCGGGCCGACCTGATCGGCAACGGCAAGCGTCACCTGGTGCCATCCTTCCAGCCCGCTGGCACCGGGCGACGTTCCGAAACGCCCGGCAAACGCGGGACCAAGGGTGGTCGGTTCAAGACCCAGCACACGGGGTTGCAGTCCGCGGCGTCGCCGCGCAAGGCGCCCCGCTCCCGCAGGGGACGTTCCGGCTGAGGAACCCCGGGTTTACGACTCTCTGGCGCTGAAGCGAAGCGGAGACAGCCGTTCGCTCAGGGGTTCGGGCAGCGGCTCAGGCAGACCGAACATCCGGTCGGCAATCAGCTCGGCGCCGAGCGGCGCGTACAGCAGGCCGCGTGAGCCCAGGCCCAGCAGCACGAAGACGCGGGAGGTTTGCGGGGCCGCGCGGCGAGCGGTTGTCTCAGCCGCAGGATTCGCAAGGATTGCGCCAATCGCCGGCAAGCGATCCCGGAAAGCCGCGCGGGTCCCATACCACGCGCCGCTGACTGTCACGCGCTCGACCGCTTCGAGCGCCGGGTCTGCCCAGCGCAGTTGCCGCAGGTTCTCGATATTGTCCAGATCGTGGATGCCGCTGTGCGCGCTGTCGCGGCGGAAAGTGGCTCCCAGCCAGTGTTGCCCTTCGTGTTCGGGCAGGCAGTATCCCTTGCCGGTCCGCGCCACTCTCCCAATGCTGGGCAAGGCGCAGCGTATGCGCGTGAGCTGTCCGCCGACGTGCAGCGGCCTGGGCTGCCCGGGGCACAGCGGCGATCCGGCACCGGTGGCGATCACGGTGGCGTCGAACCGGTCCCGCGTGCCGTCGCCATAGTCGAGCAGCGCGCCCCGTTCGTCGGAGTGGACGGCGACGACCCGGCGGTGTCGAACCTGGAGATCATGTGCAAGTTGTCGGCATAACGCACCCAGATCAACGCCAATGCCGAGTGGATAGCGAAGAGTCGGTCTTTTGGGGTCGGCGCGCACGACCTCGTAGAGGTTGCCGGCAAGTTGTGGATCCACCGCCGCCAGGCGGGCCAGGCGCCGGGCCGCGTGTCGGGTGATGCCCTGATGCTCGACGCCTTCGGCACGAAGGACTCCACCCGCAGTATCGACCCGGAGCGAGCCCAGCAAGGCTCGCGTAGCCCGTACGCCGGCAAGGGCAAGGGCGTTGCGCATGGCGTCACCGGCACTGAGGTGGGGTGAAAGCAGTGCGGCCGGGTTGCCGGAGGTCCGCGCTGCCACACCCTGCGGGTCCAGAACTGTCACCGACGCACCGCGGTTGCGCAGCGCCAGTGCCGTGGACAGGCCGGCAATTCCCGCACCGATCACCGCGACGCGCTCCACCGGTTCCGTCAGGGAGTCCTGCGCGGCGCGGAACCGACCCATCAGTCGCTCGCGCTTGCCGCCGAAGCCGCGAACGCGCGCCACCTCGAAGCCGGCCTCGGTGAGATCGCGGCGCACCTGTGCGGCGGCGGTGAAGGTGCCCAGCGTGGTGCCGGCGTGCGAGAGGCGCGCCATCTGCCGGAACACAGCGATATTCCAGAGGGCCGGGTTCCGGCTCGGTGCGAAACCGTCGAGAAACCAGGCATCGACGGTGCCGCGTACCCGTGCGAACTCCGGTGCCGCGTCCCCGTACACCAGGGTGAGGACCACGCGGTCGTCGGGAAAGTAAATCCGGTGCAGACCCGACACCGCCGGCGGATATTGGGCGAGCAGGCTCGCGATGTCCGTTTCCGGGATGCCCTGCGCCTGCAGCGCCCGCTGCAGATCCGCCGGCGCCAGCGGGTGTGCCTCTGCGCTCAAGTAGCTCAGAAAGGCGCCGTCGCGCGCATGCCGGCGCCAGGTCGCCAGCGTCAGGAAGAAGTTGAGGCCGGTGCCGAACCCGGTCTCGCCAATCGCGAAGCGCCGCGCGCGTCGGAACCGGGCGGGGAGTTCGTTGGCGTCGATGAATACCGTTTCCACCTCGCCGCGGGGGTCGTCGGCGCTGAAATAGATGTCCTGGTATTCGAGCGACCTGGGGCGATCGTTGTCCCACTGCAGGTGCACCGGCGTCAGGCGATTGAGCATGGGGCGATGCGCGGGATGGGCGGGCCGGCGTCTGGGGCGCCCTGCCGGCCCGTCAGAGGCCGGTGCCGGAGGACGGTTGCATGGCCAGTTGTTGCGCAGCGGACGCCTCCCGCAGTTCGGCCAGCAACGGCCGTGCGGTGTGTTGGAAACGGGCGAGTTCCGGGCCCCTGAGCGGTTCGCCCCGAGGCAGTTCGGCGCGCATCGCGTCGACGGGGCGGCCGTTTACGTGCAATTCGTAGTGAAGGTGGGCGCTGGTCGTGCGTCCGCTGTTGCCCGAGAGCGCGATGCGCTGCCCGCGCGTGATCTGCTGGCCAGGTCGGACCAGGGCCTTCTGCAGGTGCAGGTAACGCGTACTGAAGCCCTGCCCATGCGTGATTTCGAGGAAATGACCGGCATGGGGATGGTGGTCCACCTGGGTCACACGCCCGTCTGCGGGCGCGACGATCGGTGTGCCCACCGGCATCGCAAAATCGGTTCCGTTGTGCGGCGCCACGCGCCCGGTCACCGGATGGCGTCGCCCCTTGCTGAATCCCGAGGTCATACGGTGGTCGCCCTTGAAGGGGCGACGATCGAATGCGGGCAGCAGGGGGTGTCCTTCTGGCGTGTAAAAGTGTCCATCGGCATGACGCACCGCGGTCAGCACCTGCGTTGCGCCGAAGAATGCAAAGGCCAGCAGACGGATGTCGTAGGGTGCGTCATCGCCGGCAAGCGTCTCCAACTCGACCAGCATGGTGTACTGGTCCCCCGTGACGATTTCTTCTCCGAGCGGGAGGTGATCCTCCAGCAAATATCCAATGGCCTGCGCGGCGGCAGGAGTGAGGCCCGCGTGGGTTCCGAGTGAGTCGGCAAGGTTGTCCTGAACCTCGCCCAGAAGCAGACGGTGGTTGATCTCACGTTCGGCGCTGATCTCCACGCGCGTGTACTGGTCGGTGCCGTCGAGCCGGACCCACTCGTGTCCCTGCGCGCGATCGGCCCAGAGGCGAAGACGCTTGAGTTCGCCGTCGGGGTCGATCTGCCACTCGATCTGCTGTCCCGGATGCACGACGTCGAGCAGGCGGGCGTTGTCCGGGTCGGCGCCAAGCTGGAACAGGGTTTGCAGGCGCAGGCCCCAGCGGCGGTTCCAGAGGGCCGCAAGATGTTCGCCCTGGCTCAGTGTGTGACTTGACCATTCTGCAGCCGGCCAGACCGCTCCGTCGCTCTCGACATCCAGGCTGAGTTCGACCACCGGGGAATGCGGTAGCTCGCCCGGGTCGGGGTCGGGTTTGAGGGCCCCATGGTGCGCTGACATCGGTCCGACCCGATCCTGGAGTGTTTGCTGGATATCGTCGTGCAGCGTCTGCCCGGCCTTCTCCTGGAGGATCTCAACCGCTACAAAATCAGTGCAGAGCGGCTCTCCCTGCATGCAGTGTCTGAGGCCGAGCAACCGGCTGTGGGCGGTGGCCGAGAGGTGGGTGGCTGTGGCAGGGCTCGATTCCGCGGCAGGGGCCGAACCGGCGGGTAGCAGACTTGGGACGGTGATGGCGGTGACGCCGAGGCTGCCGAGGACAAGCAGGGAGAAGAGGACTCGGGGTACCGTCATGGTTCTTCGTCGTCTTGGGGCTGGCACTGTATACCATCAAACGGGGCTCAAGAAAAACCGGTAGCTGCCGATCGGCACGACGCCGGGTCTTTTCAGCTGCGGACGCCAACCCCACGGTTGAGCAGCACGAGAGCGAACAGGTAAAGCCCCACGATGAAGGCGATGATGATCGCGTAGGACAGGGTCAGCGGCAGGTCGGTTGTACCGAGCAGGCCGTAACGGAACGCGTTCACCATGTACAGGATCGGGTTCAGTTGCGACACGCCTTGCCAGAAGTCGGGCAGCAGGGACACCGAATAGAACACGCCCCCGAGATAGGTCAGCGGCGTCAATACGAAGGTGGGGACGATCGAGATGTCGTCGAAACTGCGCGCGAAAACGCCATTGATCAGTCCGGCGAGCGCGAACACCACCGAGGTCATCACCACGATGGACAGGGTGACGCCAATGCTGTGCAGGCTGAACGGGCTGAAAAACAGGGAGACCAGCGTCACCGCGACGCCGACCGTGAGGCCGCGGGCCACGCCGCCGCCAACAAAGCCGAGAATGATCAGGCTGTTCGGGACCGGCGAAACCAGCAGTTCCTCGATGTGGCGCTGGAACTTGGCGCTGAAGAACGAGGACACCACGTTCGAGTAGCTGTTGGTGATCACCGCCAGCATGATCAGCCCCGGCACAATGAAATCCATGTAGCGGAATCCGTCCATCTCGCCGATCCGGGCCCCGATCAGTCCGCCGAAGATGATGAAGTAAAGCGCCATGGTCACCATTGGCGGGAGCACCGTCTGGACCCAGATGCGGGCGAAGCGCAGCACTTCCTTGAGCACAATGGTGCGCAGGGCGGTCCAGTTTTCGTGCAGGTGCAGCCGGTTCATGATGCGGCGCGGATGCCGCGCTCTCCGCTTTCGGTGCTTCTGGTCATTCGTAGGAAGAGCTCTTCGAGGCGGTTGGTCTTGTTGCGCATGCTCTGCACGCTGATCTGTGCCGCGTCGAGCAACTGGAACAGGGTGTTCAGGCTCTCGCCCCGGTGAATGTCCGCCTCGAGCGTCAGATCATCGATGCGCCGCAACTGGATGCTTTCGTGCTCCGGAAGCTTGGGTGCCGCTGCCTGCAGATCGAGCACCACGGTCTCGGTGTCCAGTTTGGCCAGCAGGCTCTTCATGGTGGTGTTTTCGACGATCAAACCGTGGTCGATGATGGCGATGTTCCGGCAGAGGCGCTCCGCCTCCTCGAGGTAGTGCGTGGTAAGGATGATGCTGCGTCCGTCACAGTTGATGTTTTGCAGGAACTCCCACATGGAACGTCTTAATTCGATGTCGACTCCGGCGGTCGGCTCGTCGAGAATCAACAGCCGAGGCTCGTGGACCAGGGCCCTTGCGATCATTAGGCGTCGCTTCATCCCGCCCGAAAGCGTGCGTGCCATTTCCTTGCGCTTGTCCCAGAGTCCCAGCTCACCCAGGTAGTGCCGGGCCCGCTTCCATGCCTCCTGGCGCGGTATCCCGTAATAGCCGGCCTGGTTCACTACGACTTCGCCCACCGGTTCGAAATTGTTGAAGTTGAATTCCTGCGGGACGAGCCCGATGTTCCGCTTCACCTCCTGGATGTCGCGGTCCAGGTCGTGCCCGAAGACCCGGACCTTGCCCGAGGTCTTGTTGACCAACGAGGTCACGATCCCGATCGTGGTGGACTTGCCCGCGCCGTTGGGTCCGAGCAGTGCGAAGAAGCTGCCTTCGGCGACCGTCAGGTCGATGCCCTTCAGGGCCTCGAAGCCGTTTCGATAGGTCTTGCGCAGCGCGCGGATCTCCAGGGCGGCGTTCATCATGGGAGGGTCCTTCGGTCCATAAAGGTCTTCAGTCGCGCGGTTCACTGTGAAGGTATCATGACCGCCGTGCGTCACGACTGTGAAGGACGCGCCAGAGCCCTCTTGCAATCCCCACCGTTCAGGAGCTTCCGTGGAATCTCACTTCCTTACTGCGGCCGATGCGTCCGTTCCCCTGATTCCGGTCACCGCCGAGGCGCTGCCGGAGCTGCTGGCCGCAAGGCCCGAGCGCTGGCGGAACTGGGCGACGCAGCGCGGTTTCAAGGCCAAGCCGGGCAGTCTGCTCTGCGTGCCATCACCCGAAGGACAGACCGAAGCGGTGTTGGCAGGCTATGCCGCCGACGAGCCCCTGTGGATGCTGGCGCAGGCCGCGCAGCGTCTGGAAGCAGGCGCCTACCACCTGGAAGAGGGTGACAGTGAAGCCAACAACCGGCTGGAGGCCGCGGTGGGCTGGGGTCTCGGATGCTATCGCTACGAGCGTTACCGGAAGCCCGATCGCGATCTGCCCCGTCTCGTCTGGCCGGAGGGAGTGGACGCGCGTCGGGTCGAGGCGATGGTCGCCGCGCATGCGCTGGTGCGCGATCTGATCAATACCCCGGCGCAGGATCTGATGCCGGAGGACCTCGCGGCGGTTGCTCAGGAGATCGCCGCCGAGTTCGGTGCCCGGATCGAGGTGATCAGCGATCCCGGAGCGGTTGAGAGCGGGTATCCGTGCATCCACGCTGTCGGCAACGCGAGCGTACACCCGCCTCGAGTGATCGAGCTGAGCTGGGGCGAGGCGGGACACCCGCACCTGGTGCTGGTCGGCAAGGGGGTCTGCTTCGATTCCGGCGGCCTGAACCTGAAACCGGGCAGCAGCATGCGCCTGATGAAAAAGGACATGGGCGGTGCCGCGATCGCGCTCGGGCTTGGGCGTCTGGTCATGGAACTCGGTCTGCCGCTGCGGCTCACGGTCCTGTTGGGTGCCGTCGAGAATGCGGTGGGTTCGCGCTCGTTCCGGCCCGGCGACGTGTTGACGGCGCGCAACCGCAAAACGATCGAAATCGACAACACCGACGCGGAGGGGCGCCTGCTGCTGGCGGATCTGCTCGTGAGGGCAGGGGAGATCGACCCCGATCTCGTGATCGATTTCGCAACGCTGACGGGGGCTGCCCGCGTCGCGGTGGGCACCGAGATCGCCGCATTCTTCACCCCCGATTCCAGGCTTGCGGAGGCGTTGCAGGGTCCGGCGGCTGCGTGGGACGACCCGGTCTGGCAGTTGCCGCTGCACCAGGCCTATCGCCACATGCTGAAGAGCGGCATCGCCGACATGGTGAACAGCAGTTCGGGCGGGTTCGCCGGCGCGGTCACCGCGGCCCTGTTCCTGAAGGAATTCGCGCCGGAGGGTGTGCCCTGGCTGCATTTCGACGTGATGGCCTGGAACACGCGCAACCGCCCCGGTCGCCCGAAGGGTGGCGAGGCAATGGGTCTGCGCGCGGTACTGGGCCTGCTGGAGTCGCGGTTCGGGTCGGAGTAAGGGCGGCGGTCAGATCAGGCCGAGGTCCATGCGCGCGCGCATGACCTTGCGTATCGCGATCAGGTAAGCCGCGGTGCGGTAGTCCATCCGTTCGTCGTTGCTTTCGACTTCACGGGTTTCCCGGATCTCCTGGAACGCGAGCCGCATGGTGTCGTCCAGGGCGGAGCGGACCAGGTCGATTTCCCTTGTACCCCGGGTCAACGAGTCGCGCAGCCAGTCGGGGGCGCTCTGGTTGGTCATCATCTCGATGGCCGAGATCACGTGCTGGCCGCGCGTGGCTTCGTGGCGGCGCTGCAGGCGGCCCATGCGCACGTGGGCGATGTTGCGCAGCCACTCGAAATACGACACGACGACCCCGCCGGCATTCACGAAAATGTCGGGCAGGATGGTGACGCCACGGGAGCGCAGGATCTCGTCGGCTTCCCAGGTGCAGGGTCCGTTCGCGGCTTCGACGATCAGCCGGGCCTGAATCCGCTCCGCGTTGCCCGCATGGATCACGCCCTCCAGCGCCGCGGGAATCAGCACGTCGCACTCCGCCTCCAGCCATTGCGCACCGTCGCGCTGGAACTCGACGCCCGGAAAGCCCTCCACGCCGCCCGTGCGCTGCATGTAGTCGTGTACGTCGGCGACATCGAGACCTTGCTCGTGGTAGAGCGCCCCGTCGCGCTCGATGATGCCGATGATCCGGGGCGAGTCCTTCTGTTGCAGAAACTGCGCAAGGTGGTAGCCGACGTTGCCGAGCCCCTGGATGATCACGCGCTGATCACTCAGCTTGCCTTCGAGGCCGGCCTCGTGCACCGCGTCGGGCTCGTTGAAAAAGGCATCCAGCGCGTACTTGGCGCCGCGCCCGGTCGCCTCGAGGCGCCCCTGAATGCCCCCCAGTTCGATCGGCTTGCCGGTCACGCAGGCGATGTGGTTGAGGTCTTCGGGATGCAGATCCTTGTAGGTATCGAGAATCCAGGCCATTTCCCGCTGCGAGGTCCCCATGTCCGGCGCAGGCACGTTTTCGGCCGGACTGATGTAGCCGCGCCGGATCAATTCGCGCGCGAAGCGGCGCGTAATGCGACCAAGCGTGGGTTCATCGTACTGTTTAGGGTCGATGCGCAGCCCGCCTTTCGATCCGCCGAAGGGCACATCGACCACCGCGCATTTGTAGGTCATCAGGGCCGCAAGCGCTTCCGCGTGATCCTGATCCATGTCCGGCGAGAAGCGCAGCCCCCCCTTGACCGGCAGGCGGTGGGCGGAGTGCACCGCCCGCCATCCGGTGAACACTTCAATGCGGTCCCGGAGACGCACCGGGAAACTGACCTGCACGACCGAGGCGCAGGATTTGAGGGCTTCCCCGGCGCCGTCGGGCAGTTCGATTCGGGAAAGCGCCCGGTCGACCATGCGCGCAACGCTCTGCTGGAAACCGCTTGGTGCTTGTTCCACTGGCATGTCCAGGCTCCCGGTCGAGATCCACTGCGGAGCATCATAACGAATAGGGCGGCTCCACACGGCGAAAAACCGTGCATATCCCCCAGCTTCTGAGGGAGAATGGGCGTGGTCGTTACCAGGGGTGTCTAGACTCGATGTCTGCGGCGATACTCCGGCGGCGCCGTCAACGGATCGGAATGAACGAACACAAGAAGATCGACGAACGACTGGTCCGCAGCCTGGTGGAATCCCACCCCGAGCCCTTCGCGCTGATCGACGACGATTGCAAGATCGTCGCGTGCAACCACCAATACGCCGATGCCTACACGAATCTCACTCCGGAGGAGATCGTGGGCATGAAGTGTCACGAGGTTTCGCACAAGAGCCCGGAACGCTGTGATCTTGGCGGCGACGAGTGCCCGCTCGACCTGGTGCGCGAGGCGAATCGGCCGGTGCAGGTGTTGCACAAGCATTTTGACGAGCGAAACGAGCCCTATTACGTCTCGGTCCGGGGGTTCCCGATTCATGTCGGGGATGCCGAA
>PULL01000198.1 GCA_003550945.1 Thioalkalivibrio sp.
GCCCGGGTACCGCGGACGAGACCGTTGCCGAACGCGGCGAACGCATCTACCGCGGTGGCATTCCGGCCGCCGGCGTGGCCGCCTGCATGGCTTGCCACGGTGCGACTGGCAAAGGGAACCCCGCGGCGATGTTCCCGCTCGTCGGTGGCCAGCACGCCCAGTACAGTGCCGACCAGCTGCGGTATTTCCGCAGCGGGCAGCGCGCGAACGATAACGGTCGCATGATGCGCAACCTCGCCGCGCGCATGTCCGACGCGGACATTGAGGCGGTATCCCAGTACATGGCGGGCCTGCGCGCCGAATAACGCGCTTCGTATCGCGGGAGCAACGGGGTGGCCATGGGTCACCCCTTTTTTTGCCCGGGTAAAGGATTTGGCACCGTATCCGGTCGGTGCGGGTTTGACTGCGACCCGGCTGCGAACGAAAGTGCCGTCCAGGCGTCAAAGGGACGCCTTACGCAAGTTGGCGGCGCGAATGCGCGGCCGTGACATCATGAGGAGAGAGGGATGATGAATCGACGTCGTTTCATGGGCGCCCTGGTCGGCGGCAGCGCACTGCTGGCCTCGGGTGCGGGGCTGGCCCAGAGCTTCACTGCGGGGCTGCACTACCGCCAGCTGATTCCGCGGGTCAATCCGGGCTTGCCCGAAGGCCGCGTGCAGGTGGTGGAGGTGTTCTGGTACGGCTGCCCGCACTGCTACACCTTCCAGCCATTGGTGACCGAGTGGAGCCAGGCCTTGCCCGATCACGTTGAGTTCACCCACCTGCCCGCGACGTTCAACGATCTTTGGGCGCTGCACGCACGCGTCTACTACGCTGCGGTGGAACTGGGTGTGCTGGACCAGATCCATCAGCCGTTCTTCGACGCGATTCACGCCCAGGGCCGGAACATGCGTTCGGAGAGCGCGATCCTGCGCTTCGTGGACCAGCGCGGTGTCGACGCCGACGCTTTCCGCGAAACCATGCGGTCGCCCGAGGTCAACGCCGCGATCGGCGACGCCGGGCTGCTGGTGCAGGCGTTCCAGGTCGAAGGCGTGCCGTCGATGGTCGTCGACGGTCGGGCGATGGTCTCGGCCGGGATGACGGGTAGCCACGAAGGCATGCTGCGCGTGGTCGATCATCTGGTCGAGCAGTCGGCCTGACCCCGGCGCAGACGTCTGTCTGCCACGTCGTCAGGCAGGGCTGCGAACCCTTCGGCCCGAATGGAGGTCTGAGGGGGTGGAGAACCATGATCGCAGACCGCCCCGCAGGCGATGGGCATCGGGTGAGGCTGAACGCTGACGCCGTTGCCAACGCCGATTCCGGACCGGCGGATGGAGAGAGCGCTTGTCATTAGTCAGTCAGCATGATTTCGACACCGGTTTGGCGCCGCCCGGAGAGGGTGGCGCCACCGCGGCGGATCGCCGCCGCCTGCGCCTGCTGAGCTTCAATGCCCAGGTCGGCATCCATTCCTCGAAGCTGCATCACTATGTGACCAACAGCTGGAAGCACTTTCTGCCCTTCCATGGCCGGATGACCAACCTCGATCGGGTCGCGCGCTTCATTTCGGGATTCGACGTGGTGGGACTGCAGGAACTGGATGCCGGCAGCATGCGCAGCAACTACGTCGACCTGACCGCCTACCTCGGCGAGCGCGCGAGCTTCCCGCACTCGTATTCCCGCGTGAATCGCGATCTCGGCGCGCTGGCGAAACACTCCCTCGGTCTGCTGACGCGCCTGGAACCGGAGCGGGTGGTGATGCACCGGTTGCCGGGGCCGATCCCGGGCCGTGGCGCGATCGAGGCTCGCTTCCCGCTGGCCAACGGCGAGTCGCTGGTGCTGTTTCTGGTGCACCTCGCGCTGGGTCGTCGCGCCCGGCGCTCCCAGCTGGACTACATCGCAGCGCAACTCGCGCACGAGCCGCACGCGGTGGTGATGGGAGATTTCAACTGCCACCCGGAGAGCCGGGAACTGCAGACACTGGTTGCGCGCACCGGGCTGCTGGACCCGATGCCCTGCGCGGCAACGTATCCATCCTGGGATCCGCGGCAGGTGTTCGACCACATCCTGCTGACGCCGGATCTCAGCGTCAGCGACATTCGCGTCTACAACGTGAACCTCTCCGACCATCTGCCGGTCGGCATCGAGATCGAGCTGCCGGGCGAACGCCTTCTGGTTGAGGCGGCGCACTGAGCGGAGGCCGCGCCCTATCCGGCGTCCGCGGTTGATCTCTGCCGATCGCCGGTCCGTCGAAGGCTCCGTTTTCTGCCGGCCCATGTGTTGCGCCGTCGCTTCGCTTCCGGCGGGCGCGGAAAAATGCCGACCGTGTTTAGGAAATGTTCCTAGCGATACTGCGACGTTCGCCTAGGGCGTCCTTCCCCCTGATGATCCATCTTTCTGGTACACGCTACCGAATCGGGAACGTGCTGCTGCAGGGACGCGGTCAACCGATCGCGACCGCAGATTGACCCTACCAACCAGAGAGGATGGACCCATGTTCAAACATCAATTGCTGGTCTTTACTGTCGGCGCAGCGTTCATGGCGGCCTCTGCTGTCGCAAGCGCTGTCGATCGTGCCCAGATGGGCGGTGAA
>PULL01000173.1 GCA_003550945.1 Thioalkalivibrio sp.
GTACCGGTTTTTCTGGCCGGGGAAGGCGCTCCGGCGCTCGCGGAACGGCACAGTTCGCGAGCAGTGGTCGTGCTGCCGCCGGCGCCGCTGGAGGCAGCCGACCGGCTGAGTCGAAAGCTGCTCGGTGTCGGTACACAGTGATCCGGCCGGTCCGGGCCGGCGCAGGCTGGGGACGCGCGCTGCGCGGCCAGTGAGCCGCCTTGGCGCAGGCCCCATCGCGGCCAGAAGCCTTTTCCGCCTCAGTCCTTAACCGGAGAATCGGCCATGCACCCACAAACGCTTGTCATCACCGGTGCCGCTGGTGGGGTCGGGCAGGCTCTGTTGCGGGCGATCGACCCGGCTGGGTACCGTGTCGCGCTGGTCGGCCGTGACCGGGCCCGGCTCGACCAGGTGATCGCGAACCTGCCGAAGGGGCTCCAGGCCGTTCCCGTCGAGGCTGACGTCAGCCAGTCCGAGGGCGCGGATGCCGCGATTCGGGAGGCTACCGAACGCCTGGGCGAGCCGCCGACGCAACTCGCCCACTGTGCCGGCACCACGCTGCTCGCCCCGCTGCACCGCACCACAGACGCCCAGTACCGGGAGTGCCTGAGCGCGAACCTCGACAGCGCGTTCTTCACCCTGCGCGCCTGGGTACAGGGACGTCTGCAGGCCAAGGACTCGGCCGGGGCCGCGGTGCTGTTCAGCTCGGTCGTCGCGCGGATCGGCGTCAGCAACCACGAGGCGATCGCGGCGGCCAAGGGCGCCATCGCCAGCCTGGTACCGGCCGCGGCCGCGACCTACGGAGCGCAGCGTATCCGCATCAACGGCATCGCGCCGGGACTAACGCGCACCGGGGCCACCGAGCGCCTGTTCGCCGCCAAGGGCGCCGAAGAACAGATCAGCGCGCAATACCCGCTGGGGCGCTATGCCCGCGCCGAAGACCAGGCCAGCGCGGCCGCCTGGCTGCTGTCCGAGGCGGCGAGCTGGATCACCGGGCAGGTGCTGCCGGTGGACGGCGGTTTCACCGCGGTGCGCCCGATGGTACGGCCCCGCTGATGGGCGCGACGCTGGTCTGGCTGCGCCGCGATCTGCGCCTGAGCGACCAGCCGGCGCTGGCCGCGGCCCAGGAGCGCGGGGAACCGGTGATCCCGGTGTTCATCCACGCGCCCGGGGAAGAGGCCCCCTGGGAACCCGGCGCGGCGTCGAACTGGTGGCTGCACCACAGCCTCGCGCGACTGTCCGAGGCGCTGGAGCGCCACGGGAGCCGCCTGATCCTGCGCCAGGGCGGAAGTCTCGAGACCCTGCGCGCCCTGGTCCGGGAAACCGGCGCCGACACGGTCCTGTGGAACCGGCTCTATGAACCCGCGGTGATCGGCCGCGACGCGGACATCAAAAAAGCCCTCCGCTCGGAGGGCCTGACCGCGACCAGCTTCAACGCCGCGCTGCTGCACGAGCCCTGGCAGATCGCCACGGGCTCCGGGGACCCCTACAAGGTGTTCTCGCCGTTCTGGAAGGCCTGCCGGGCGAAGGGCATCGACATCGCGCCGGTGCCGGCGCCGGAGTCGTTCGCGCCGCCCGACCACTGGCCACGGTCGGACTCCCTGGAGTCCCTCGGGCTGCTGCCGCGGATCCGCTGGGACGACGGGCTGGCCGAGACCTGGACGCCGGGCGAGGCGGGCGCGCAGATCCGGCTGGAGCACTTTATCGAGACATCGGTGCGCGGCTACGGGGACACGCGCGACCTGCCCGGACACCACGGCACCTCCCGGCTGTCGCCGCACCTGCACTTCGGCGAAATCTCGCCGCGACAGATCGTGCGCGCGCTGCAGCAGGCGGGGCTGAGCCTCGACGCCGGCGGCGCGGAGCACTTCGTGCGCGAGGTCGGCTGGCGGGAATTCGGGCACCACCTGCTGTACCACTTCCCGCACACCACCGACGCGCCGCTGAACCCGCGCTTTCAACGCTTCCCCTGGCGCGAGTCGGCCGCGGACCTGCGCGCGTGGCAACGCGGGCGGACCGGCATCCCGATCGTCGATGCCGCGATGCGCGAACTCTGGCAGACCGGCTGGATGCACAACCGCTCGCGGATGATCGTGGCCTCGCTGCTCACCAAGAACCTGCGCCTGCACTGGCTGCACGGCGCCCGCTGGTTCTGGGACACCCTGGTCGATGCCGACCTCGCCTCCAACACCCTCGGCTGGCAGTGGACCGCCGGCTCCGGCGCCGACGCCGCCCCCTACTTCCGCATCTTCAACCCCGTGCTGCAGGGCCAGCGCTTCGACCCCGACGGCACCTACGTGCGCCGCTACGTCCCCGAACTCGCGAAACTCCCCAACGACGCCATCCACAACCCCTGGGAAAAGCGCCGCAACGCCCCCACCCCACCCGACGACTACCCCGCCCCCATCGTCGACCTGAAAACCAGCCGCGAAGCCGCCCTAGAAGCCTTCCAAACCCTCACCCCGGGGTCGGACCAAGATAAGTAATTGTTTTATCAGAATAATAGACCCCATTTTGGGGCCATTTTGATGCTTATTCGGCCATTTTTACGCCTGAAAATGCGCCCCCAGGCACTCCGCCGGCCCGCCA
>PULL01000159.1 GCA_003550945.1 Thioalkalivibrio sp.
GACCGGCGACCCGCACCCCCTCGGCTGCTCCGCGCCGCAGCGGGATCTTCAGCGCCAGGTCGAGTTCGCTGACACCGCCGGGCTGCACGCCGGCGACCAAAGGGCCGAATCCGCCCGCAATGCCGGCCTGCTCCAGGTACGCCCTGAGGTCATCCGGGGTTCCTTGCGCCTGCCCGCGAATCTCGAGCTCCGGCTGCTGCAGCATATTGGCGACCACGACCTCCGTGTCACGGACAACCGTATCCAGGATCCGGCCGGCAGCCTTTTCGGCACGGAACCCGGCGTTGTGAAAGACCAGCGTTCCGGAGAGCCCGTGCGCCTCCGGCCAGCCGGGGCGGTAATCCAGCCGCCCATCCTCGATCGAAGCCCAGAGATGGAACAGGCCCTGGTCGTCCTCGAAAGGGAATTCCGCGGGGTTGCCGCGCAACACCATGCTGCCGCCGGTCACCGTGGCGCCCCGGATACTCTCCACCAACCAGCGGTAGGTGTTCGCGGGCAGCTTGTGCACGGGCAGGTAGCGCGCGACCTCGCTGCCGTCGGCCCGCAGGATGCCAAGCGTCAGATCAAGCTGCAGCTCCGTGCCAAGCCCGACGAGCCCGTGCCCCTCGACTGCCGCGTCGGCGTTCGCCAGCCGGAACTCCCGAACGTCGACATCCCAGCCGTCGCCCGCTGGTTCCACGCCGACCCGTGCATGCAGCCGGTCCGCCCACAACGGGTCGGCGAACAGCGACGGCATGTCCAGATCGAGGCCGTTGCTGTCGAGCACCAGTTCGCCCCGGTCGTCGCTCCACTGCAGGGAGGCATCGAGTCCGTTGAAGGCGGGCAGTTCCCCGGCAGCATCCACGGACAGGTTCCGCATGGTGGCGTCCGCAACGCCGATGCGCCACCCCTGTTCCCCGCGGTCCAGATCCAGGTAAAGGTGATCCATCTGGCCCGCAGGATCATGCTCCGCCAGCCGGTCCAACGCCCAGGCCGTGCGCAGCCGCAGCCCGGCGGCTGGGCGCAGGAACGTGCTCAGATCCAATCCGGCAGCGGCGATGGTGATCCGGTCCGGTGGCCGCCCGGGGGCACTGCCGTGGTATTCGAGGCGCAGGTCGCCGGCTCCCGGGGTGGTGGCAGACCAGTGGGATTCGCTGTGCCCGTCGCGCCGTTGCCAGCGGAACCGGTGCCCGACATCCTGGATGCGCGGAGAGTCCCCCTCGGTGAGAACGAAGCGGCTGTGGTGCTCTCCCTGGAGGCGACGTACGCGGCCAGCTTCCAGATCCGCCCACAAACGCACCGAACTGGTGCCGAGGGGGCCGCGCTCCACGAGACCGGTGACCCGGGTCCAGTAAGGGAGCTGGAGATCCTCGGCCTCGACATAGAACTCGATCCTGTCGGGCCCGGCCGGGGGAACCGCGATGCCGACGTATACCGGTCCGCCCGCCTCGGGCAGGAGGCTGCCGCGTCCGGCCAGCCGCAGGCCAGCTCCGTCGGCAAGCAGGCCAATGCTGTCGATGAACAGGCCGGTCCGCACACCGGTCACCGCGTCTTCCCACAGCAGGGTCCCGTCGGTGATCTGCAAGCGTTCCATGCCGCCGAAATACCGCTTCCAGTCGACGGCCACGGTTCCGCCACCACCGAAACGCCAGCCGTGCACGTCCCAGATTCCGTCCGCGTCGCGCGCAACGTGCAGGTGGACGTCGGACAATCTTGCCTTGCGAAGCACCGGGCCACGCGCCCTCAGACTCCGCAACGGGGCCAGACTCACGCCCAGTTCGCTCGCCATCAGCGGCACCGCGTCACCGCCTTCGATCCACACCTCGCGGGCCACCAGCTCCGGCACCCAGCCCGACCAACCGATCTGCAGCGACGCGAGCCGAACCTCCCGATCGATGGCCGCGCCCGCACGCTGCTCGACCTGAACCGCGAGCCCCTCCCAGTGTGGCAACAGGAGACGCAGAGCCAGCAGCCCGAGCACCGCCGAAAGCAGCAGCACGACGACGGCACCAAGCGCAATGCGAATGCTGCGGCGCATCATCACGGACAACCCCGGATACCGTTCGAGGCTGTCGCGGGCAGGGAGAGTGCCGGGGCGGGACCAGCGGACATTCCGTTCAGATGCACGCCCTGTTCAGATGAACACGACGTCGAACTGCTCCTGCTGGTAAAGGGATTCCACCTGGAACCGGATCGGAACGCCGACGAACTCCTGCAGCTCGGCAAGACTCGAAGATTCCTCGTCCAGCAGCAGGTCGATCACGCTCTGCGACGCAAGCACCCGGAGTTCCTTCGCATCGTACTGGCGGGCCTCGCGGAGGATCTCGCGGAACAACTCGTAGCAGACCGTTTCGGCCGATTTCAGGTAGCCGCGCCCGCCGCAGGTCGGACAGGGCTCGCAGAGCAGGTGCTCCAGGCTCTCGCGGGTGCGCTTGCGGGTCATCTCGACCAGCCCGAGCGGCGAGACGTCGCAGATCTGGCACTTCGCGTGGTCTCGCTCCAGCGCGCGGTCCAGCGCGCGGATCACCTGGCGCTTGTGCTCGTCGTCCTGCATGTCGATGAAATCGATGATGATGATGC
>PULL01000071.1 GCA_003550945.1 Thioalkalivibrio sp.
GCTTCCCCGGCGACCTGCAGCACCTCGTCCCAGGCTTCCAGGTCGCGCGGTGACCACTCGCTCCCCGGCTCCGAAACCGGCGTCTGGTCGTCGGCCCCTTCAGCCGCCAGGCGGGCCCGCTGGCGCCGGCGCCACCACAGGGCCGGCAGGTACCCGGCGAGTGCAAGCACCGCGGCCAGCGCCAGCCACCAGAGCAGCCAGCCTTCCTGCCACAGCCAGACGATACCCAGCGGAACCAGCAGTAGAACCGGAAGGGTGAGCAGGGACAGGCTCAGCAGGAACGTCCATGTGCGCCGCAGGAGCTCTCCTGCGCCAATCTTCTTCACGGCGGTTGCGTCAGGGAATCAGGGTGCGAGATGAATGTAGCCCTCGTTCACGAGGTCGATGATACGCACCGCACCGGAGGGCGTGCTGCTGGCTTCGGGGACGAGCAGCATCGGCTGCCGTTCGCGGGCCTCGGTTGCATCCACCGTGATCTGGCAGTAGCTGAAGCGGACACCCTGGTCTCGGGCAAGGATGGTGATCCGGTCGGTGAACTGGCTGTTCTGCTGGAGCATCGTGAGCCCGGGTCCGAACGCGACGATCTCCACGTCCACGTTGCCGACGCCGTAGTGGTTCACGAGGTTGTTGGCGACGCTCAGAACCATCGTCTGGCGGATGCTGCCATGATCACTGATCTGCAAGGCGACGCGCGGGCGTTCCTCGGGGGGCGGATCGGCCCAGACAGTGTTCAGCGGTAGTATCAGAAACAGGGCGAGGAGCAGGGCTGCTGCGTGGATCCGGTTCATGGGGTCTCTCCCGGTGGCTGAAAGGAATCACGGCGTCGCGGGCCCGCACGGGGCTGGGGCTCGATCGACGTTGATGGTACGCCAGCTGCAGGCGTTGGGGTATCGATGACCGACGCAGGGGCGCAAGGGCAGGCCGCGAGTTCGGCCTCCCGAGGGAGGCCTGGCCTGAACGCGGGGGCACCGCTCAGAGCATGTAACCCCGAATGGTGAAGAACAGGAAAGCCGCGATCAGGGCCGTCGAGGGTACGGTAATCACCCACGCGGCGACAATGCGGATCACCAGCGACCGTTTCACCAATTCCTCGCGATAGGCCTTGCGAATGGTCTTTCTTTCACGCTTCGTGATGCCGGTTTCCTCGGCCCGCTTGCGGCTCTTCTCCTTGAGTTCCCTGAGCATCACGCCGCGCTCTCGGATTTTGGCCGCCTTGAATTCACGCATGAAGCGTTCGAGTGACTCGCGGTCGCTTTCCTCGTGGTGTTCCTGGATTTCCGCCAGGATCTTGTCGTAGTTCGTCTTCAGGTACTCGCGCAGGAAACCGACCCCCATCACCGCTCCAACGGCCACATGCGTCGTGCTCACCGGGAGGCCGAGTTCGCTTGCAATCAATACGGTGATCGTTGCGGCCATCGCGATGCAGTAGGCGCGGATCTGATCCATCTCGGTGATCTCGCTGCCGATCGTTCGGATCACGCGGGCGCCGAAAAGCCAAAGGCCTACCGCCAGGCCCAACGCCCCGATCACCAGAACCCAGAGGGGAATGGGAGCGGCCTCGGCGATCTCCGCACCTCCAGTGCGCGTGACCTCAACGATCGCGGCCAACGGACCGATCGCGTTCGCGACGTCGTTGGACCCGTGCGCGAAACTCAGCAGAGCGGCGGCGAAAATGAGCGGTATGTTGAACAGCCGGTTCACGCCCGCCTTGCTGTTCTCCACCTTCCCGATCCGGCTCAGCAGCGTTTTCACCAGCGCATAGGTCAACAGCGCGACAGCCACCCCGACGATCAACGCCGTGTGCAGATCCACTCTCATGATCCGGCTGAAGCCCTTGAGCATCATGTAGACGCCGAAGACTCCACCCATGAACGCCACCAATACCGGCACCCAGCGCCGGGCGGCGGCCTGCAGATCGGACTGGTACGTGATGGTCCGCTTGATCAAGTACAGGAGCAGCGCGGCAATCCCTGCGCCCATCGCCGGCGAGATGACCCAGCTCATCACGATGCGGCCGATCACGTCCCAGTTCGCGATGGCGAAGCCCGCCGCGGCGATGCCGGCACCCGCAACGGCACCCACAATGGAGTGGGTGGTCGACACCGGGGCGCCCATCGAGGTGGCCAGGTTGATCCAGATGGCGGCTGCGAGCAGAGCGGCCATCATCACCCATAGAAATGTCTGCGGATCGGCGATCATTTCCGGGTCGATGATGCCGCTGCGGATGGTGTTCACCACCTCGCCGCCCGCAATAATGGCGCCCATCGCCTCGAAGACCCCGGCGATGGCCAGGGCTCCGAGCAGGGTGATCGCCCCGGACCCGACCGCGGGGCCCACATTGTTGGCGACATCGTTGGCGCCAATGTTCATCGCCATGTAAGCCCCGACGATCGCAGCGAACACGACGAAACCCACGCCAGCGACATCCCCCAGCGTAAGTTTGGCGTAGACCGCCACCCCGATCAGGAAGGCGATGGCGATACCGAAGCTGAGCGTCCGGCCCAGGCCGGATTCCCCGGCATGTTTCTTCCCGTCCTGCCCACCAGCGAGGAC
>PULL01000143.1 GCA_003550945.1 Thioalkalivibrio sp.
CGGGGATCAGGCAGCGCCGGTGGGCGAACGCGGAACGGAAATACGGGCTGGTCGCCGCCTTCTCCGCACGGATGTTGATCGGCGTGGGGGCATCGGCCTTTGCCCAGGGCGGACGGAACCCCCAGTGGGAGAAGTCGAAGGAAACCGGATCGTCGGGCTGCGCGAGGACGCTGGTGATCTGAACCCCTGGCGTGATGTTGTACCTGGCGTGTACGTCGCCGACCGGCAACTGGAGGTCGAAGTAGCGCGCCGCAATGCGGCTGCGCGGTGTGTGGAGGGCAAAGCGGCCACACATGGGATGCCTCCGGCGGACGGGCTACAGATGGGAGGTTATCGCAAGTGGCCCTTACGGAGTGAACCATACCGGGCTATCCGGCAATCCGTCTCGGTTCGCCGGCCATGCTCGATGCGCAGTTGCTGCGCAGTGCCGCCCATAAAAGCGGTTCCCGGGTCAGCGGTCGCACGCCGGCTCATCGGTCGCGGTGTGCGAACAATGGCTCGAGAGTGCAGACTAAAGCCCCGGTCTCCAACGCAATCCGCCCAAGGCATCCCGCCATGATCGAACCCCTGCTGCTCACTGCTGCACGGATCTCCACGTTCAACCAGCAGATCCCGCTGACCAACGCCAGTGGCTTCTTTTTCGCTCGCGATCGACGATTGTTCCTGGTCACCAGTCGGCATGTGATGTTCGACGAGCCCAGCCTGCATTTTCCGGACCGGATCGAGATCGAGTTGCACACCGAGGCCGTCAATCTGGCACGCTCCACGGGATTCTCGATTCCCTTGTACCGGAACGGCAAGAGCCTCTGGCGCCAGGCCCTGGACAAGGCGGGTGAGATCGACGTCGCGGTAATCGAACTGGAACGCGGCGCGCTGCCCGCCACGACCCACTACTGCGCGTTCACGCCCGAAAACCTGCTGAGCCCTTCGGACCAAGTGGAAGTCGGCACGTCCCTTTTGGTGGTCGGCTTTCCGTTGGGTTTCCACGATACCCTGCACCACATGCCCGTAGTTCGTCAGGCAGTGGTCGCGTCGTCTTTCGGACTGCGTTTCCAGGGCCAGGGTTACTTTCTCACCGACGCCCGAACCCACCGGGGAACCAGCGGAGCGCCCGTCGTGATGCGCATATCGCGTCCGGACCCGACCCATGATGTCCTGCCCTGGATGCTGCTGGGTGTGCATTCCTCCCGAATCGACGTGGGAACACGCGACCTGTCGCTCGACGAGGCCCTCGGGCTCAACTGCGCCTGGTACGCGGACATCCTCCTCACGTTGACCGAGCCGTAACGGACGAAGCCGGCCCCGGACCCACGCCCGGTCACCATCGCAATCACCGCAAATCCGAATCGATCGAGCCGTATGTGCCGCGGCGAAACCGCGGGACAGCACGAACACGAAGGTGGCGGCGGGATCCAGCGAGTAGGTCAGAGGCGCCGCTATTGCATCGCGCGCCCGAAGCCGTCCCAGTCGAAGCCCGTGAGTTGAGCGAGTTCGCGCGGATGCAGGACCTCCTCGAAACGCCGCCCGAAGATGATCCACGTCGGGTAGGTAGAGATGCCGGCCGCCACGCACACCTGCGCCATCGGCGTTCCGCGCCCGCCGGGGCTGCACTCGACATAGGGAAGCCGCTCACTTGCGGCTCCGAACAGGCGCGCCTGCGTCCGGCAGCTCGGGCACCAGGACGCGCCGTAATACCGCGCCCCGGACTCTTCCAGGTGGGTCGCCAACGCCGCCAACCGCGGGCTCTCGGGTCGTGAGAGGAGATCGCTGGAATAGAGATGCAGAGCGACAACGACGGCCAGGCCGGCACCACCGCTGCGCAGCAGCCACGGACCCCAGGCCATCCCCGGGGCCGAGGCGGGTCGTCGCAGGAAGACCACGACCAATAGCGCACTGATGGTGGCCAGGGAGAGAAGGCACCAGGGACAGAAGGCGTCCAGAACCCACCAGCCGACAGCGGTCAGATAGACGCTGATGGATACCCCAATGAAAGCCAGGAACCAGAGGCGACGCCAACGCTTCAGCCGGGAAGGCATGCGCCATGCAATCAATGCCAACAGTGCATATAAGAGGAGCCCCCAAAAGGCAATGGGCAGACCCAGCAGGGTGGACCACTCGCTCTGCTGGATCAGGTCGCAGCCCGAGCCTTCCGCACAGAAGGCGGGCGCCGCGCTCAGCCAGGCTCCCGCGGTCAGGTACGCCGTGATCGCTACCCCAACCAGCGCCAGGCCGGCGACCAGCCAGTCGGGTTCTTTCCGGAGTGCTTCGACCCGCGCCGCGGCCTTTGGCGTCTGCGACGAACCCTTGGACTTGCGTTTTGCCTTTGCCATCCACTTCCTCCTCACGCCCGACCCACCTGATCGGGATACTTGAAGCACAGGCGCGAACCTGCAGCCGCTGACGGCGCTGCAGGCGCACTGGAACCGATACGAAACCCACGTTCTGAGACCCCAGCGCCGCTGTGCCGGACGTCGTTACCGGCTGTGCCCGCGCTCAGTCCGCCGGACCGCAGGATTATAGCGAGAGACACCGAATGACCGGAGTTGGCAG
>PULL01000031.1 GCA_003550945.1 Thioalkalivibrio sp.
TCCCGCGAGAATACGAGCAGCCAGCTCTCCATCACCTCCGCGACGCCCCGGTGTGCCCGCGGGCTGCCGGGGTGCAGGCAGACGATGTCCGGCCGCTCGGCCCAGACGTCCATCATCGCCTCGATGTCGGCGGCGCGGAACGCCGCGTAGTAGGCCGCGCGCGCCTGATCGGGCGAATTCATGAGGTTCAGTGCAGCCCGACGGATTCCAGTGCCGGGGGCGGCGAGGGGTCGGGGGCGCCGTGGTGCAGCACCATCTGCCAGCCCCCGCTGGTCAGCCGGTAGGCATTGGTGGCGAGGATCACTCCGCGCCGCTGGCCATCGACGAACAGCTGTTCGCGCAGGTGGTGCACGACCAGCTTTCCCTGGCCCAGCACCACGAGGTCGGTCGCGCGTACCACCACGCCTTGCATCGCGGCGAGGATTTCGCCCCAACTCTCGAGCACCGCTTCGCGGCCCTGCAGCCGTTCGCCTCCCGGGTGCACGCAGACGATGTCCGGATCGTCGGCCCAGACCTCCGTCATCAGGGCAATGCTGCCCCGCTCGAAGGCCTCGTAGAAGGCCCGTTCGGCAGCCTGCGCGGATTCGTATCCAGCCATCGCCATCCCTCGATTGCGTTTGCCCGGCATTGTAAGGCGCGTGGCCGCAAATGCCGACCTTCCCGGTAAACTGTCCGCTGGTTTCATCGGGAGCCCCTGTTGGCCCGCATTCTCGTCACCGGCATCGCGACCCTCGACCACGTGATCGATGTGGACACGTACCCCGAGGAGGATTCGGAACAGCGGGCGCTGGGAAGCCAGACCCTTCCCGGCGGCAACGCCGCGAATACCGCGTATCTGCTCGCGCAGGCGGGGCATCGGGTGGATCTGGCGGCCGTGGTGGCAGCCGGTTCCGAGGGGGACCGCTTGCTGGAACGGTTGAGCGCGCGCGGTATCGGTGTCTAGCGCTGCCTGCGGCTGCCCGGCCGGACGCCGACGTCCTGGATCCTGCGTTCACGGAAGACCGGAAGCCGCACGATTGTCCACGACCGGGAGCTTCCCGAACTCGGCGCGAAGGCGTTCGGCCCGCATGGTCTGGAGGGCTACGACTGGTTTCACTTCGAGGGTCGCAACCCGGCGGAACTCCCCAGGTTGTTGCGCACTGTGCGCCGTGCCGTGGTGGATCAGCCCATTTCACTGGAGCTGGAGAAAGCTCGCGCGGGCCTCGAAAAATGTTTGCGGTTGGCAGACGTGCTGATGTTTTCGTGCGGCTGGGCGGAGGCGCAGGGGGTGTCGGAACCCCTGTCCTTCATCAAGGAGGTGGCGGCCGCACGGCCGGAGCAGGTGCAGACACTCACCTGGGGGCGTCGCGGCGCCTGGCTTGCCCAGCACGGTCAGGTACACCACTGTACGCCGGAGCCCGGTCTGCAGGTGCGCGACAGCCTCGGAGCCGGCGACAGCTTCAACGCGGGCCTGATCGACGCGCTGGTTTCGGGCGAGCCGCCGCAGCGGGCACTGGAGCGAGCGGTGCGTCTCGCCGAGCGCAAGCTGCGGCAGTCCGGGCTCGATGGGCTGTTCGCGGGGGAGAATCGCGGGAAAAACCGTTCCCGGTGACCCGGAAAGCGCCACGGATATCTTCAGTCCCGCAGCAGGCGGGCCCTCTCGCCGATCCGGCGTCGGAAAACCCATCGGCCAGAGGCTGGCCTTCCGCCTCCACCGTCCTTCAGACGAGCGCTGCTATGCGTTTCCGCAGCCCAGCGCCTCAGGCGTGGCCCGCCGGGGTGTCGGTCGCCGAGTGGAAATACTCGCTGTCGCGCCCGAGGTCGTCGACCAGTTCGCGCAGCACCGCGAGCCGGCTTTCGGGATCGCTGAACGGTGCGCAGGATTCGCAGAAGACGTCGCCGCAGGGCTGCCGGCTGTACAGCCAGAAGTGGATCGCACCCGCCAGCAGACCATCGGCCACTTCATGCACGTCCGGCGAATGGCCGTCCGAGGAGAGCGTGTTGGCGAGGTCGATGAGTTTCTGCGCCGCGTTGTTGTAGGTTTCTTCGGTGATGTCGCTCATCGCGGACCTCGCTAGCTGTCGATGACCGTCTTCATTTTACCCGAGTAAGCCCCCGGCGGGGCATTACCGTCCGTCAGGCTCCTGTGGTCGCCCCAAGGACATTTCGAAACAACGGGGTTTCGCGCTCTTCCCGCGTCAGCCCGCCATGCGCACCTCGGAATACGGGGCCCGTGTCGTCCCCGGCGGGGTCGACCAGGTAGCTGTCCGCATCGGGAAATAGCAGATAATCGCCTGCGCGGGCCTGCAGTTCGGGATGTGGCATTCCGGAACCGAAGGCCCTGCCGGACAGCCACTCGTCCATTCCGACCAGTTCGACCGTCGTTCCATACGCGGCCCGGATGGCATTGCGGAACTGCCGGTGCCGGCCCGGCTTCACATGGGCCAGCGCGGCGCGGGGTTCTCCGGTCAGTGGATGGCGCAGGCAGGCGCTAACGCCTGGGGCGGCGCGAATGTCCAGGCGTTGCGACACCGCGCGCATGCCGTGATCGGTGCTGGTGAGAAACA
>PULL01000186.1 GCA_003550945.1 Thioalkalivibrio sp.
ACCTGGAACTGTTGCAACAGTAGCGGCATACTGTTGCGAAAAAACCGGGCTGACAGCATCGTGACCACGGAATCTCAGGCTGAACTGATCGAAATCCTCATTCAGCAGAACCGGGACGGGATGCTGTTGATCGATGATCACGGCAGGATTGTCACACACAACAACGGGCTGGTTGAACTGCTCGCACAGCCGGCGGGCACACGGTTCGAAACGACACTCCGCCTGGGCCCCGTCAACCTGCAACGCCTGCTGGTTCGCGCCGCCATCGCCGCAGGGGAACAGGATGCGGTGGGGCGGCCGGGTGTCCTAAGCCTGGATTTCCGCGCGGAACTGGATCTGAAGCACCGTTCCTTGCCGGTGAGGATCACGAGCGTACCACTGCCCGGTGGTCCGCGCCGGTTGCGGCTGATCACCCTTCGCCTCGATCTGTCGGCCAACGAAATTGCAGCAGACCCGTCGGGGTTCAGCCCCGGCTCACCACTGGAATCCGCGGACACCCAGTCGCGGTCACGGCTGGAACTCGCGCGCAGGGCGGTGGCCGCCGGTACCCGCCTGCTGCTGCTGGGCGAAACCGGAACGGGCAAGACCCTGCTGGCACAGACCCTGCACCATTCCGGTCCACGGGCGGCCGGCTCGCTGGTGGAAATCCACTGCGCCTCGCTGCCCCAGACCATGCTCGGCTCGGAACTGTTCGGTCACGTGCGCGGGGCTTTCCCCGGGGCGTCCACGGAACGGACGGGACGACTCGAGGACGCCGACGGGGGAACACTGCTGCTGGACGAGATCGGGTCAATGTCTCCTCCGCTCCGGGCTGTGCTGCATCGGGTGTTGGGCGAAGGGCGTTTCGAGCGCTTGGGGGACAACCGTACGCGGTCCATCGACATCCAGGTCATCTCGACCTCCAGCCACGGCCCCGAGCCGTCGTCCGGACACGGGCGGCTCGACGCGGCCCTGTACCATCGCATCGCCGGCCTCGCGGTCACCCTGCCCCCGCTGCGTGAGCGGCCCGACGATCTGGACGCGACGATCGAACGCTGGTCCCGACACACCGGCATCGCACTGACCGGACAAGCGCGAAACCTGATGCACCGACATGACTGGCCAGGCAACTTCCGGGAACTGCGCAATCTGTTCGGGGTGCTGTGCCTGCACGCCGAGCCGGGCGACCGGCTCGATGCAGACGCGCTGCGGGAAGCGCTCGAGAACTCCGGTTCCGCTGGGAGCCCCGCGGTCGCGCAGGCGGCCATCCCGCCCGCGCCGTTCACCGCCGAGGAGGAGCATGAACGGCAACTTCTACTGGCGGCGCTGGCCGCCCACGAGGGCAACCGCTCGCGGGCAGCCCGGAGCCTCGGGATGGACCGCACCACCCTGTGGCGCAAACTGCACCGGCTGCGCCTGGTACCCGACCGCGCAATCTGCTGAACGGCGGAAGGGGCCCACGCACACGCCGGGATGGCGAGAAAAAACGGATCGCGGCCACTTGCCAGCGGGGCTTGCGCACCGCGGGGCGGAACTTACCCCATGTTGTCGTGGATCGCTCGCGTTACCGCGTCCAGTTCCGCCCGTACCTTGATCGGCGTTCGGCTCGCCTGCGCGATGGCCGTGTCGGGATCCTTCAGGCCGTGGCCGGTCAGGGTGCAGACCACGCTGGAACCCTCCGGGATCTTTCCGTTGCGGATATCCCTCAACGCCCCGGCAACCGAGGTTGCGGAGGCGGGCTCGCAGAACACCCCCTCCCTCTCCGCGAGCAGCTTCTGCGCGGCCAGGATTTCCTCGTCGCTGCACTCGTCGAACCAGCCACCCGACTCCTCGCGCACCTTCCAGGCCACGTCCCAGGACTGCGGATGCCCGATCCGGATGGCGGTCGCGACCGTCTCGGGATTGTCCACCATCGCGCCGCGCAGGAAGGGCGCGCTCCCGCTCGCCTGGTAGCCGACCATGCGGGGCCTCTGGCCGGTCACACCGCCGCCGGCGAAGCGGCAGTGGCCGCGGCAGAACGTGCAGGCCTCGGTTACGTGTTCGCCGGTTTGCGCGGCGAGTTCGGAATAGCCGATCCAGTGCGCGGTGATGTTGCCGGCGTTGCCCACCGGCAGACAGTGGAAATCGGGTGCACGCCCAAGCTCTTCCACGATCTCGAAGGCCGCGGTCTTCTGGCCCTGCAGCCGGAAAGGATTCACCGAATTCACCAGCGTTACCGGCGAGCTGTTGGCCACTTCCTTCACCAGCCGCATTCCGTCGTCGAAGTTGCCCTCGATCTGGATCACCACCGAGCCGTGCATCATCGCCTGTGCCAGCTTGCCCATCGCGATCTTGCCGTCGGGAATAACCACGAAAGCCGTGATCCCGGCCCGCGCGGCGTAAGCCGCGGCGGCCGCCGAGGTGTTGCCGGTCGACGCACAGATGATCGCCTTGGACCCCTCCTCGACCGCCTTGGTCACGGCCATCGTCATACCGCGATCCTTGAACGAACCGGTCGGGTTCAGCCCCTCGAACTTCACGTACAGCTCGACGTCACGACCGATTTCGCGCGGGATGTTGTTCATTCGGATCAGGGGGGTATTGCCCTCGCCGAGGGAGATGATTCGCGTGTCGTCGTGCACCGGGAGACGGTCCCGGTAACGGTCGATCAGGCCGGTGTAGCGATGTCCGAAAGCCATGTTGGGGTCTTTCCTTGTAGTGGGCGTTTAAGGTCAGCGGGACAGCGGTTCCATGCGGATGCGGGTCACCGGCGAGGTGAGGTGCGGCAGCGCTTCGAGCTCGGTGATGGCCTCGGTCACGTCACCCTCCCTTACCTGGTGGGTGAGAATGATGATGGTCGCCTCGCCTCGTTCAGGATCCGGTTCGCGCTGCAGGATCGCCTCGATGCTGATGCAGTGCGCCCCGAGCACCCGCGTGATGTCCGCGAGCACGCCCGGGCGGTCCTGGGCCCGCAGGCGCAGGTAGAACGAGGTGCGCACCTCCGCCATCGGCAGAATCGGCAGATCGGAGAGCGCACCGGGCTGGAAGGCGAGATGCGGTACCCGGTTCTCCGGGTCCGCGGTGAGCGCGCGGACCACGTCGACCAGATCCGCGACGACCGCTGAAGCGGTGGCCTCGGCCCCGGCGCCGGCACCGTAGTACAGGGTTGGCCCCACCGCGTCGCCTTGCACCAGGACGGCGTTCATCACCCCGTCGACGTTGGCGATCAGGCGGCGCTCGGGAATCAGCGTCGGATGCACGCGCAACTCGAAACCGCCGGCGGCGCGGCGGGCAATCCCGAGGTGCTTGATGCGATAGCCAAGCTCACCGGCAAAGGTGACGTCCTCGCGGGTGATCCCGGTGATGCCCTCGATGTGAATCCGGTCGAACTGCAGCGGAATGCCGAACGCGATCGCGGCGAGAATGCAGAGCTTGTGTGCCGCATCGATGCCCTCGACGTCGAAGGTCGGGTCGGCCTCCGCGTACCCCAGCCGCTGGGCCTCGGCCAGCACGTCCTCGAAATCACGGCCGTGATCGCGCATCTCGGTGAGGATGAAGTTGCCGGTCCCGTTGATGATGCCCGCCACCCAATCGATGCGGTTTCCCGCAAGCCCTTCGCGCAGGGCCTTGATGATCGGGATTCCCCCCGCGACCGCGGCCTCGAAAGCGACCATCACGCCCTTGTCGTGGGCGCGGCCGAAAATCTCGTTGCCATGCAAGGCGATCAGCGCCTTGTTCGCCGTCACCACGTGCTTGCCGGACTCGATCGCCCGCAACACCAGCGTCCGGGCCGGCTCGATGCCGCCCATCAGCTCCACCACCACTTCCACCTCGGGATCGTCGACCACGGAGGTCGGATCGTCGGTCAGGCGCACGCCGTTGAGATCGCAATCGCGCGGGCGCGATCGGTCGCGGACCGCCGCGGCGACCACCGCAATGCCGCGGCCAGCGCGGCGCGCGATCTCGTCGCCGTTGCGACCGAGCACCATCACGGTGCCACAGCCAACGGTGCCGAGACCCAGCAATCCGATCTTCACGGGTTTCATGCGTTCATAATCCTTAGTGTTCGTATTCGGTTGCCAAACGGAGACGGAAGCGGGTTCAGGCCGGCGGCTGGCCCGTTTGCAACTCTTCGGCCCGGGCACTCGCGAGGATGGAGTCCGCCCGGAACATCGCCTTGATTCCCCGCAGCGCCTGCCGGGTGCGCTGCTCGTTCTCGATCAGGCTGAAACGGACGTGCGTGTCGCCGTAGCTGCCGAAACCGACGCCGGGAGACACGGCCACCTTCGCGTCACGGAGCAGCTTCTTGGAAAACTCGAGGGAGCCCATTTCCCGGTACGCCTCCGGGATCGGGGCCCAGACGAACATGGTCGCCCTGGGTTTCTCCACCTGCCAGCCCATCGCGTTCAGGCCGTCGCACAGAACATCGCGGCGGGAGCGGTAGAGATCCCGGATCTCCTGCACGCAGTCCTGCGGTCCCTCGAGCGCCGCGATCGCCGCCACCTGAATCGGCGTGAAGGTGCCGTAGTCGAGGTAGGACTTCATGCGCGCGAGCGCGGCCACGAGTGTCGGGTTGCCGCACATGAAGCCAATGCGCCAGCCGGGCATGTTGTAGGTCTTCGACAGGGTATAGAACTCGACGGCGATGTCCTTCGCGCCCCGCACCTGCAGCACCGACGGCGCCTTGTAACCATCGAAAACGATCTCCGCGTAGGCGATGTCGTGCACCAGCCAGATGTGGTACTCCCGGCAGATTTCCACCACCTGCTCGAAAAATTCCAGGTCCACGCACTGCGTGGTCGGGTTGGCCGGAAAGTTCAGGATCAGCATCTTTGGCCGTGGCCAGGAATCCTGGATCGCCCGGTGCAGTTCGGCAAAGAAATCCACATCGGGCGTGAGCGGCACGTGGCGCACATCCGCCCCGGCAATCACGCAGCCGTAGGGGTGAATCGGATACGCGGGATTGGGCACGAGCACCGCGTCCCCGGGACCGAGGATGGACAGCGCCAGGTGGGCCAGACCCTCCTTCGAACCGATGGTCACGATCGCCTCGGTCTCGGGATCGAGATCCACGTCGAACTGGGACTTGTACCAGCGCGTAATCGCGCGGCGGAGCCGGGGAATTCCCTTCGAGACCGAATAGCGGTGCGTATCCCCGCGCTGAGCGACCTCGACCAGTTTGTCCACGATATGCTGCGGTGTCGGCTGATCCGGATTGCCCATGCCGAAATCGATGATGTCCTCGCCCCGGGCTCGGGCCTCGGCCTTCAACTGGTTCACGATGTTGAAGACGTAGGGCGGCAGGCGCTCGATGCGGGGAAAGACGTCGGTCACGGTGGCTTCCTGGGTCGTGGATGAACGTCGCCCTACGGGGCTGCCCGCCCCGTCCGGCGAAAACGGATCAAAGTATAACCCGTCCAATCCCCTGTCAACGCAGACGGACAGACCCCTCGGGCCCGCGCCAGGAGCGCGCGCAAAGCTGCGACGGCAGCGGTCAATCCCGCAGGATTCAGGGATGCTTGCCGCGACCGGCGGATGCCTTTAGGTTGACGCCATGCAGATCACCCAGATCACCGGGGAAGACCAGCACATGGTGACGGGCTACGCGCCCGACCACGTGACGGTCAACGGCGTGCGCTACGCTTCGAGCCTGATCCTCCGGCCAAACGCCCTTCTCCCGTCCTGGCCGGTGGCGGATGCCGCGCAACTCCGGTTCGAGGATCTCGCGTGGATCCGCGAGCACCCGCCGGAAATCCTGCTCCTCGGCACCGGCCCACGACAGGTCTTCCCGGACCGCGCAGTGTGGCGGGAATTGCGGATGGAACCCTGGGGCATCGAGATCATGGACACCGCGGCGGCGTGCCGGACCTACAACCTGATCGTTGCCGAGGGCCGGACCGTGGCGGCCGCCCTGATCGTCGGTACCTGACCCCCAGGTTCAGGAACGCCCCCGGGTTCAGGACCGCGGGAGCAGCACGTCCTCCGACAGCCCGCGCGCGCGCAACAGCCGGCGCAGGCGCTTCAGCGCCTCCATCTGGATCTGCCGGACCCGCTCGCGCGTCACACCGATCTCCGCACCCACCTGCTCCAGCGTGCAGCGCTCGAAGCCGTGGAGTCCGAAGCGCCGCACCAGCACCTCGCGCTGTTTCTGATCCAGCTCGTCCAGCCACGCGGCCACCAGGTTGCGGATGTCCGCATCTTCCAACAGCGCCGAGGGCCCCGCGGAGTTCTCGTCCGGGAGGATCTCGGTGAGCGAGCGGTCGCCGTCGGGGCCTACGGCGATGTCGATCGAGGTGGACGGCTCAGACATCGCGCGCAGCTTCTGGATCTCGGCCAGGGGCTTGCCCATGCGCAGGGCCAGCTCCTCCTCGGTAGGCTCACGCCCCAGTTCCTGCATCAGCCCACGGGCGACCTTGCTCTGGGCGCGCAGTTCCTTGCTCACGTGCACCGGAATCCGGATGGTCCGCGCCTGATTCATCAGCGCGCGCTCGATGGTCTGCCGAATCCACCAGGTCGCGTAGGTCGAGAAGCGGAACCCGCGTTCGGGATCGAACTTCTCCACTGCGTGCATCAAGCCGAGATTGCCCTCCTCGATCAGATCCAGCAGCGCCAGGCCACGGTTCATGTAGCGGCGGGCGATCTTCACCACCAGACGCAGGTTGCACTCGATCATGCGCTGCCGGCCCTTCGGGTCCCCGGCACGAGCGAGCCGCGCGTAGTAGACCTCTTCCTCGGGGGTCAGCAGCGGCCGAAATTCGATGTCGCGCAGGTAGAGCTGGATCGCGTCCAGTTCCGCTGGGCCGGCATCGTGCTGGATGCGCTCGACTGCCCCAAGCCCAAGCCGCTCGTCGGCCGAAGGGGGGGCATCGCCGGACTCGACATCGCTCTCCAGCTCGGCGTCATCGCTATCGTCTTCCGGAGCCAGATCCATTTCGGCTTCCGTCAGCTCTTCGGGGGCCTGCTTCCGGAATCGGTTCTGTGAGGACATCGGGCGGAACTTCTCCATCTGAGCGCCAGCATCTACCGCCGGGGAAGATAACGCGTCGGATCGACAGGCGCACCGTCGAGCCGGATTTCAAAGTGCAGCATGGGACGTTCCGCCCCGGAATCACCCAGACGGGCGATTCGTTCACCGGCGCGCACGGTCTGGCCTTCGCGCACCAGCAACTCCTCGTTGTGCCCGTATGCGCTGATGAAACGGGCATCGTGTTTGATGATGATAAGCCGGCCATAACCCACCAGTCCACTTCCGGCATATACCACCTCACCACTGGAGGCAGCGCGAACCTCATCGCCCCGCTGCCCGGCGATGGCGATCCCCCGGCGGGTCATCGCGCTGTTGCTGAAGCCGCGTATCACGGGCCCGTCGGTGGGCCACTGCCACTGCGGCGGGCCCGACGCGGCCGCCGGCCCCGGGCTGGGCGCAGGCCGCGGGGCTGGCGCCGACGCAACCGGCGGACTCGGCGCGGGTCGTGCGGGGGCAGGCTGCGCGGGCGCCGGCCGGGGCGACGGGGCCGAAGCGGCCCGCGCCGTGCTGCCAGAGATCGGCGCCGCGCCGGCAAGCCGAATGCGCTGCCCCGGGTAGATCAGATAAGGCGGCCCGATCCCGTTTCGCCTCGCCACGTCCCGCCAGTCCAGCCCGTGCCGCGTTGCAATCCGGTACAGCGTCTCATCGCGGCGCACCACGTGGGTGCCCGGAATGCTGGCCGGGGTCATTGCGGCCGGGGTGCCCGGCGCGCGCGTCGCGCAGCCCGAGGACAAGGCCGTCGCAAACCCGAGCATGATCCAGAAGAGGAGCTGTACCGGGCGCATCAGTCCATGAGGGTGAAGATGACGATGGCGGCTGCCAACACAAAGACCGACAGCCAGCCCAAGCGTTCCATATATGGTCGCAGATGCCGGTCCGCCTGCGGTCCCAGCCACGCCATCAGCAGCGCCACGGCAAAGAAGCGCGCACCGCGGCCCAGCAGCGACGCAATCACGAAGGGCAGCAGCGGCATCGCCAGCGCGCCGGCCGTCACGGTAAACAGCTTGTAGGGAATGGGCGAGAACCCGGCAATCAGCACCACCCAGACGCCCCAGACCGCGAACCAGTCCTTCGCCAACTCAAGGTTCTCGCCATGTCCCATCTCGATGATCCACGGCGAAACCAGTTCGAATGCGAGCGCGCCGATCACGTAGCCCAGGATCCCGCCCAGCACCGAGAACAGCGTCGTGACCCAGGCCAGCCGGAGCGCTTCGCGCGGCCTCGCTGCGGCCATCGGCGCCAGCATCACGTCGGGCGGAACCGGAAAGAACGACGACTCGGCGAAAGACAGGCCCGCCAGGTAGCGGGAGGCGTGACGATGGCGCGACCACGCCATCACCCGGTCGTAAAGCGGCTCGAAGATCCTCAATGTTCCGCCCCCGACAGCATCGGGACGAAACAGACCGTGTCGAGCAGGTCGCGCACGAAGGCCTCGGCGGTGTGCGTGTAGCGCACCAGCTGCTGTCGCCCGTCAACACCTTCGACCGGCGCGACCAGCCTGCCTCCCGGTGCCAGCTGCGTCAGCAGCTCGTGCGGCACCTCGCGCGGAGCGGCAGTCAGCAGGATTCCGTCAAACGGCGCCCTGGCAGGCCATCCCTGCGCCCCGTCGCCGTGGAGCAGGCTGACGTTGTTGATCCTGAGCCGGGTCAGCAGTTCACGCGCGGAACGGCTCAGCGCTCGGATGCGCTCCACCGAATAGACCCGATCCACCAGGTGTGCCAGCACCGCCGCCTGGTACCCGGACCCGGTCCCGACCTCCAGCACCGTGTGCACCGGACTCCCCTCGAGCAGCGCCTCGGTCATGCGCGCGACAATGAAGGGCTGCGACACCGTCTGCTTGTATCCGATCGGGAGCGCGATGTTCTCGTAGGCGCGATGGACCAGCGCCTCTTCGACGAACAGGTGCCGGGGAACCTGACGGACCGCCTCCAGCACCGCCGCGTTGCGGATGCCGAGTTCCGCCAACTGCTTGACCATCCGGTCGCGCGCACGCTGGGAGGTCAGGCCCGCCCCGAGGATGTCAATCGCCACCGACATCGCCCTCCAGCCAACGGCCCACGGTATCGATCGCCTCGAACTGGGTCAGGTCCACCTGGATCGGTGTGACCGATACGAAGCCATCGCGCACCGCGAAGAAATCCGTACCCGGACCCGCGTCCTGCTCGGGCCCGGCCGGCCCGACCCAGTAGATCGGGCGCCCGCGCGGGTCGGCCGCCTTCACCACCGGCTCGGACTTGTGGCGGTGCCCGAGTCGGGTCGCCTGGACGCCCTTGATCTGATCGAAGGGCAGATCCGGGACATTCACGTTCAGAATGGTCGCGGCCGGCAACGGCACCCGGTGCAGCCGGTCGAGCAGGTTCAGCACCACCTGTGCCGCGGCGTCATAGTGCTGCATCCGCGGGCCGACCAACGACACAGCGATCGCGGGGAGCCCGAGGAAACGTCCCTCCATCGCCGCGGCGACCGTCCCCGAATACAGCACGTCGTCACCCATGTTGGCCCCGGCATTGATGCCGGAGATGACCAGATCCGGTTCACGCTCGAGCAATCCGGTGATCGCCAGGTGCACACAGTCGGTGGGGGTACCGTCGACACCGATGTCTCCGTTCTCCAGGTGCTGGGCACGCAGCGGGTGCACCAGCGTCAGGCTGTTGCTCGCGCCGCTGCGGTCGCGGTCCGGCGCCACCAGTTGCACCTCCGCCACGCCGCGCAGGTGCCGCGCCAGGCACTGGATGCCGGGCGCGTGGATGCCGTCATCATTGCTGACCAGGATACGCATGGGCGAACAAATGCAGGATGGAGCCGCCTAATATACTGGAAACGATCGGCTGCGCACTGAATCCGGCGCGACAGGCGGGGCGGTCCCGGCGCCAACCGGTCGGATCCGCGCCGCAAGCCCACCCCACTGCGACGGGACAGCGGATGAAATCGGACGAAGACCCCAACGACATCGGACATTTCCTGCGCGCGATCGGCGAGGTTCGGCGCCTGGAGCACGATCGCGCTGATGTCCGCCCCCCCGCCCCCGCCGCGCGGGCGGCGAAACGGCGCGAGGACGAAGCGGCCGTGCTGCGCGATCTCCTCAGCGACCCGGTCAATGCCACCGACCTGCAACCGGGAGACGAACTGCGTTTCGTCCGCCCCGGCGTCAGCCGCCGGGTTTTCCGCAACCTGAAACGCGGCCAGTACCGGGTGCAGGAAGAACTGGACCTGCACGGTCTCTTCGCCGGCGAGGCGCGCAGGACCGTTGCCGGGTTCCTCTCCGACGCGCGCGCGGCCGGTCACCTGTGCGTGCGGGTCGTCCACGGCAAGGGCCTGCGGTCGCGGCAACAGGGACCGGTTCTCAAGGGCCTGCTGGATCACTGGCTTCGGCAACGCGACGACGTACTCGCGTTCTGCTCCGCGCCACCGGCCGACGGCGGAACCGGGGCAGTCTACGTGCTCCTGCGTCGTGCGGCGGCACGCAAGCCCTGAGTTCCAGCTGCCCGGCTGCGCCCGCCCGGACCCGGGATGGACCGGGTAGCCCAGGGACATTGCAGTCCCGCAAGCTTCGCCGTAGTGTAATGGGTTCGCGGCATCCAATGCGGGTCGCGTAATCAGTGATACCGCCCGCCGCGCTTGCAAACCGGCTATTTCCGATGCAGTATTTGTACAACCACTGTACAAGCTGGCAGCACGACACCAGATGAGAGGCAACACGATGAACAGATGGAAGTGGATTCCCGTTGCATTTGCTCTCGCCGCCGTTGCTCCGGCGCAGGCCGACCCGGTCGAAGAGCGCATTGCGGCGAGCCAGGCCGCGATCCAGACGTTTGCGTCGACACTGCAGGGCCACCTGATGGAAGCCATGCAGGAAGGTGGGCCCACCAAGGCGATTGACGTTTGCCGTCAGAGCGCCCCCGAAATCGCCGCAGATCTCTCCGCGGAAACGGGGTGGAGCATCGGGCGCACGAGCCTGAAGCTGCGCAACCCCGACAACGCGCCCGACGAGTGGGAGCGCGCCGTGCTCGAGGAGTTCGATGCACGCCGCGCGGAGGGCGTACCGGCAGCCGAACTGTCGCGATATGAAATCGTCGAGGATGGCGACGAGCGGATGTTCCGGTTCATGCGGGCGATTCCGACCGCCGGACTCTGCCTGACCTGCCACGGCACGCAACTGAGCGGCGAGATCCAGCACGCCCTGGAACGGTTCTATCCCGAAGATCAGGCCACCGGCTACGCCGACGGCGACGTGCGTGGCGCTTTCACGATTATCCAGCGCATGTAGCCGCGCCTCACGCCGTACCCCCCGGAAGGGCCGCGCACGCCGCGGCCCTTTTCTTTTTTCACCAACGCGAGAACGCTTCCGCGCCGAATGCCTGTGCTACATTGCACACCTGAACCACCACCCTCGATTCCGGGCCCAGGGCCCGGCAAAAGCCCGAACATGACCCGATCCATCGACGCTGAACTCCTCGCCCTCGCCGTCGACGCCTCCAACGATGGCATCGTGATTGCAGAGCAGGAGGGCCACGACAACATCCTGATCTACGTCAATCGCGCCTTCGAAGAACTGACCGGGTACACCGCCGACGAGATCCTGTACCGGGACTGCCGCTTTCTGCAGGGGGACGACACCGACCAGGAGGGCGTGCGGCAGATCCGTACCGCGCTGGACGAAGGGCAGCCCTGTCGCGTGGTGCTGAGAAACTACCGCAAGGACGGATCCCTGTTCTGGAACGAGCTGTCGATCACGCCGGTGTACAACGACGACGACCAGCTCACCTACTACATCGGCATCCAGAAGGACATCACCGACCGGGTCGAGG
>PULL01000227.1 GCA_003550945.1 Thioalkalivibrio sp.
CCGGAGCGATGCCGAAGTCCGGGCACTCCGCGAACAACCAGGCCAAGGTGGCCGCGGCGGCGATCATCCGCGAACTCGCGGGCCTGGATCCGGTGGCACCCTCCACAGCGAACACCTGTTACAGCCTGATCACGCCCGACCACGCAATCAGCGTCGCCGCGGTCTACGCGTACAAGGATGGCACGATGGCTGGGGTGGAAGGCGCAGGTGGCGTGAGCCCGGCCGATGCGCCGGCATCGGTCCGCCAGATGGAAGCCGTTTACACCAAGGGCTGGTACGACGGCATCACCGCCGACATCTGGGGCTGATCGCCTCCGGAACGGCCGGCAGTAGCGAGGCCCCGGACCACAACGGTCCGGGGCCTTTTCCGTATGGAGTGCGGCGCCCTCGACGGGTTTCCCCTCAGGGAGCCTGCCTCCCGCCGTTCGAGCGAGCGTTCACGACACACAGCAGGAGCCATGCTCCGCACTCCAGGTCCAGCCCGGTTCCCGCCCGGCTCAGCCCCTCTCAGGCGTTCAGGTCCGGAATCAGCCGGCTGCGCAGGCGGGCGATCGCGTCCTTCAACTGGAGCTTGCGCTTTTTCAGGCGACGCAGGGCGAACAGGTCCGGCGCTGCGGCCTCCTGCAACGCCTGAATCGCAGTCTCCAGCGCCTGGTGCTCGGCCTGCAACTCGACGATCCGGGCACGCAGCTCACTCTCGTTCTGGACCACGATTCCCCCTGCTTCCGGTAAGGCTCGCGTATCATCGCAGAGCGGACACCGTACCGCCAACGCAAAGAACCGGAGGAACCATGGGCATCACCAACCGGCCGCTGGAGATCGTCACGCCGCGCGGCATCCGCCTCGGCGGGGTGATCGCGCAACCCGAGGGCACGCCGGTCGGACAGGCGTGCATCGCGCATTGCTTCGCCTGTTCCAAGGACTTTCCCGCGACGGTGCGGCTCGCGCGGGCGCTCGCGCAGGAGGGGATCATCACGCTTCGCTTCGACTTCATGGGGCTGGGGGACGCCGAGGGCCGCTTCGAGGACAGCAGCTTCCAGACCTACTGCGAGGATCTTGGCGCTGCGCTGGACGCTTTCGATGCCGACACCGGGTTTTTCACCGACCTGCTGATCGGGCACAGCTTCGGGGGCGCGATGGCGCTGGCGCTGGCGGGTCTGCGCGCGGAACTGACCGGGGTGGTGACCATCGCGGCGCCGGCGGAACCGGGGCACGTGACCCGGCTTTTTGGCGCACAGGCGCACGGCATCCGCGAGACCGGCGCCGCCGAGGTCGAGATCGGGGGGCGGAAAATCCGGATCGGCCGCGAATTCCTCGAGTCCGTCGAAGCACAGGACCTCGATACCGCGCTGGAGAAGCTGGGCCGTCCTCTGCTGCTGCTGCACGCGCCCAAGGACTCAGTGGTCGGAGTGGATCACGCCCGCCGGATCTTCGCCCGCGCGAAACACCCGAAGAGCTTCGTCGCGCTGCATCAGGCGGATCACCTGCTGACCCGGCCCGCACACACGGCCTATGTCGCCCGGCTGATCCACGCCTGGGCCTACGATCTGCTACGTCCTCACCAGTAGTTCTCGACGGTGATCTGACCGGGATGGCCGCGGCGGTTGCGCTGCAGTCCCCGCTCTTTCAGCACGGCCTGGGTATCGCGAACCATGTCCGGGTTGCCACAGATCATGACCTGAGAATGTCCGGAGTCGACACCCAGGCCGCACCAGGCTTCCAGCCGCCCATCCTGCAGTGCCACCGGGATCCGCGTCTGGGGAGCATCTTCGAGAACCTCGCGGGTAACCAGCGGCTGGTAGTGAAAGCGACCCGGGGCACGGCGTTGAAAACCCTCGATCCGGTCCCGATAGGTCAGCTCGGCGCCGTACCGCACCGAGTGCACGAGCCGGATGTGTTCGAAGCGGTCCCAGGGCTCGTCGGTGCCGAGCATGGACAAGAAGGGACCGAGGCCGGTGCCGGTAGCCAGCAGCCAGAGATCCCGTGCGTCGGGCAACTGGTCCAGCGTGAACAGCCCGGTGGAACGCGGCATCAGTTCCACATCGTCGCCCGGCTGCAGGTGAATCAGGCGGTTCGTCAGCGGGCCCTCCGGCACCGTGACCAGGTGGAACTCCAGCGGACGCACATCGGGAGGATTCACGTAGGAATACGGCCGCGCCACCCACTCGCCGCCGACGAACAGGCGCAGGCGGTTGTACTGCCCGGCCTTGAACGGCTCGACGTCCGCGTCCACCTTCAGGCTGAACAGGCGCTCGGTCCAACGCTTGACCTCCCAAACCTGCCCCTTCACCCAGCCCATGCCACCTCCATCTGCAAACAACCCGGTTCACGGTGGCGGTGCCGTGATCGAGTTGCAAGGGTCCCACATCGCGGACCCGCGTATTCCGCGCGGGCTGAGGATCCGAAAGCCAGCGTGTCAGTATAATCCCCTGTTCAGAAACCCAAAGAACCGGAGGACCCATGGCCCGCACCCCGTCCCAGATGATCGACCTCGGCACCG
>PULL01000001.1 GCA_003550945.1 Thioalkalivibrio sp.
GACCACCTGCCCGGCATCGGGCGCGATGCGCTGATGGACGACATGGACGCCTGGGGCTACAGCTTCCGGCTGGGCTCTGCCGCCGCCTGGTTCCTCCGGGACAGCGAAGATGCAGACGCCTGGCTCCGCGACCACGGACTGATCGACTCGGCTGGCCGCATCACCTTCAAAGTGCGGTCCGAGACCTGACGACGAACACAGCGACTCCCGTCCGGCGAGCCGGGTAACCCGATCAAGCACCCGGTGAGATGCGCGCGATGCGCACGGGTGGCATAGTGAGCGCGCACACGGCCGCCGAGCGCGGTGCAAGCGCTGATGGAGCACCCGATGGAGACCCCGAAACGACCCCGGCAGGGAGAAAAACTGCGCGCAGCAGACAAGGTCGCGCGCATCCCGGTCAAGATCACTCCCACCGAGCGGCCGCTGCGCAAGCCGCGCTGGATCCGGGCGCAAAGCCACGCCGACCCCGGCGTCCAGCGCATCAAGCGCATCCTTCGCGAGCAACGGCTGCACACCGTCTGCGAAGAGGCGAGCTGCCCGAACCTGGGCGAGTGCTTCGCTCACGGGACCGCAACGTTCATGATCATGGGTGACATCTGCACCCGGCGCTGCCCGTTCTGCGACGTCGCACACGGCCGCCCGAATCCGCTGGACCCCGACGAGCCCCGGCATCTCGCCGAGACCATCCGGGCGATGGATCTGCGCTACGTGGTGATCACCTCGGTGGACCGGGACGACCTCCGCGACGGGGGCGCCGCGCACTTCGTTGCCTGCATTCGGGCCGTGCGCGAACAGAACCCCGGCATCCGCATCGAGACCCTGGTGCCGGATTTCCGCGGGCGGGTCGGGACGGCGCTGCAGATTCTTCGGGAAGCTCCGCCGGATGTCTTCAATCACAACCTGGAAACCGTGCCGAGACTCTACCGCAAGGCCCGGCCCGGTTCGGATTACCGCGGTTCACTGGAACTGCTCCGGGCTTTCCACGAGGAGCACCCCGGGGTGCCCACGAAATCCGGGCTGATGCTCGGTATCGGCGAGACGCGCGAAGAACTGCTGCAGGTCCTGCGGGATCTCCGGGATCACGGCTGCGAGATGCTGACCCTCGGACAGTACCTGCAGCCCAGCCGGCATCACCTGCCGGTCGAGCGCTACCTTGAACCCGCCGAATTCGACGAACTCGCGGATCGCGCCCGGGAACTGGGCTTCCGGCAGGTGGCGAGCGGACCCATGGTGCGTTCTTCCTACCACGCGGATCTGCAGGCACGGGAAATCGTAAGCGCTGCACCGGCGGCCGCTCAGCGCTAGCCTCGCCGGGCCAGTACGCGAACCAGCGGTTCGGGAAGCACGTGTTCGGCTTTGGTCGGGCATCCGAGCAGTTCTGCCAGCCTTGCCTCCAGCCTCGCAGCGACGCCTTCCGGGTCGGCCCGCACACCGAGCCGCCGCATCGAGGTGCTGACCAGACCGGGGTAGCCGCAGGGATCCATCCGTTCGAACTCGGCGAGCCTCGGGCACACGTTCAGCGCGAGCCCGTGCATGCTGAGTCCGTTGCGCACCCGCAGCCCCAGGGCCGCGATCTTCGCCCCATCCACGTAAACGCCGGGCGCATCGGAACGGGCACTCGCACGGATCGCGAACTCCGCCAGCGTGTCGATCACCCCCTGCTGCAGCAGTTCGACCAGCCCCCGAACGCCGAGCCGGTACCGGCGCAAATCCAGCAGCGTGTACAGCACGATCTGGCCGGGACCGTGAAAGGTCACCTGCCCGCCCCGGTCCACCTGGATCACCGGAATCGCCCCGGGCCGGCGCAAGTGCGCAGGCCGCGCGTTGCGGCCCAGCGTGAATACCGGCGGATGCTCGACCTGCCAGAGGGCGTCTGGGGTCTGCGGCGAGCGCTCACGGAGTTGCAACTGCATCGCCCGCCATACCGGCACGTAGGGCTGCAGGCCCAGCCGATGACAGCGCAGTGGCGGGGCGTCCACGCGGGCTAAAGCACCATCCGCACCCGGGCACAGTCTCCGAGCGCCTGGTACAGGCCGTCGAGTTGCGCCTGGCTGGTCGCGGTCAGGGTGATGGTCACGCCGACATAGTTGCCAGCCGACGACTCCCGGTGGACGATGTCCACCGTATCCGAATCGGGTACATGCCGGGCGATGCACGCTTCGACCGCCTCGAAGAACTCGGCGTGTGCCTCGCCCATCACCTTGATCGGGAACCGGCAAGGGAATTCGAGCAGCGTCTCACGTTCGTCTGTCATCATTCCGCTCCGGTTGCTGGCGTGGCCATCGAACGCTCGCGGGCCCTCTGGAACACGTCCAGCGCGCGTCCCCACATCGGACCCGGCCGGCCCGTGCCTACCGGCCGGCCGTCGAGGACAGTGACCGGCAGCAGTTCCTTGGTCGAACTGGTCAGCCAGATCTCGTCGGCCGACCGCAAGGTCGACTCGAGCACCGGCTCTTCGCGGCAATCCCATCCTTCGTTTCGCAGCGCATCCAGCAGGAACCTCCGCGTGATGCCGGGAAGGATCTCCGGACCCAGCGCTGGTGTGACGACCGCGCCTCCGAGCACAACGAACACGTTGCTCGCCGCGCCCTCGGTGAGTTTTCCGCCCCGCAGCAGGATGGCTTCCACCGCTCCCTGTTCGACCGCGTGCTGCCGCGCCAGCACATTGGGCAGCAGCGCGACCGACTTGATGTCGCAACGGCCCCAGCGCTGGTCCGGCAAGGTGATCGCCGCGAATCCCCGCTCGGCGAGATCCACCGACAACGGGGCAATCGGGCTGACCATCGCGAACTCCGTGGCCGCCGCCGCTGCCGGAAAGGCATGGTCCCGCGGGGCCGAGCCACGGGTCAGCTGCAGGTAGACCGAGCGGTCCCCGCCGGGATTACGCTCCAGGAGCTCTGCGAGGACGGCCGCCCAACCCTTTTCCGGCTGCGGCTCAGGCATTCGGATCTCGCGCAAAGACCGGCGCAGCCGCTCGAGGTGTTCGTCGAGCAGGAAGAATGCACCCTGGTAGCTCGGAATGACTTCGTAGATGCCGTCGCCGAACAGGAAACCGCGGTCCAGCGGCGACAGGCAGGCCTTTTCCGCGGGCAGGAACGCCCCGTTCAGGTAAACGATCACTTGGGTTCAGAACGGCCAGGCGGCACGAAGCGCCAGCGCGGCGCTGTCCCAGAGCCACCGGAACACGCCCCCGGACTCGACCGGTTCCAGCGCGACCAGCGGCCTCCGGTCCAGGACCTCGCCGCGCAGCGTCACCACCACCTCGCCCAGGGGATCACCCGCGGCAATCGGGGCCTGGTGCGGAGCCCAGAGCTCCATGGTGGCTTCCAACCGCTCGGCCTGACCCTGCGGCAGCACCACCCAGAAGGGTTCCGCGAGTCCCGCCTCCACCGTGGTGTTCTGCCCCTTGTACACCCGCGGCTGACTCAGCACTGCACCCTCGTCGAATAGCTTGCGTGATTCGAAAAACCGCAAGCCCCAGTTGATCAACGCCTGCGACTCGTTGGCGCGGATGATGCCGCCGCGCTGGTGGTTTGGCGCGTCGATGCCCATCACCACCGCGATCAGGCGGCGGTTGTTGCGCTTCGCCGAAGAAACGAGATTGTAGCCTGCGGCCGAGGTCCAGCCGGTTTTCAACCCGTCGAAACTCTCGTCCCGCCACAACAGCAGGTTCCGGTTCGATTGCTCGATATCGTTGAACCGGAAGGATTTCTCGCTGTAATAGGCGTAAAGGTCGGGAAAATCCCGGATCAGCGCGCGGGCCAGGCGTGCCATGTCCGCGGGAGTGGTGTACTGCGCCTCGGCACTGGGCAGGCCGTGCGGATTCGTGAAATAGGACCGATGCATGCCGAGCGCCCGGGCCTGCGCGTTCATCAGGTCCACGAAGGCGCCTTCCGAACCGGCCACGAGCTCGGCTAGCGCGGTGGACGCGTCGTTGCCGGACTGCACGATCATTCCGCGCAGAAGATCCTCGACCCGAACCCGCTCACCGACCTCGATGAACATTCGCGACGCGCCGTCCATCCCGGTGCGCCACGCGCGCTCGCTGACCGTCACCATGTCGTCGAGGCGGATTTTCCCGGCCTTGATCTCACCGAAGACCACATAGGCGGTCATCAGCTTGGTCAGGCTGGCAGGCTCGCGCTCGACGTCGGGATCGCGTGCCGCGATCGGCAGTCCCGAATCGAAATCGACCAGGATGTAGCTTCTCGCGGTAATGTCGGAGGGTGGCTGCGGCGTTACCGCCAGCGCCGCTACGCCCCCGGCGCCCGCAGCACCGGGCGTGGGCAGCGGCTGGGCCATCAGGGGCAGGGAGACAAGCAGAAGCACCAGCAACAACGTGCCTGGGGAGCGCGAAAGAAATTTCTTCATCGGACAGCCAACCTGGGGATCGAAGGGGTGAAAGGGTTCCGGGAATGCCTGCTGCGGGGACGACAAACCGCGCAGGCCCTGCGGCAGCGGGACCGGTCCCGGCGCCGGTCATTCTATCCTGCAGTTTCCGTCTCTGCTCGACTGAAGCCGCATGCCAAAATCATTCGGCCGATTGCACCGAGCATTCTCCCCGATGGTCGGGAACGTCGGTGCGTCACTGCATCTGTTCGACGACGACACGGTAATCCTCCAGCGCGGCGCGGTGCAGACGTTCCGCAACCTCCTGCACCGCCGCAGCACCTTCGAGCGGCCCGATACGGACCCGGTGCAACGGGTCTTCCGGGTTGCGCGCGAGTGTCGTTACCACCACGTCGCTGAACCCGAGAGCCCTCAGATCCCGCCCGACCCTCTCCGCGGCTTCACGGTCCGCGAACGCACCGACCTGCACAAAACTCACCGGCGCATCGGTGCCGTTCCCGGCCTCGATGGCGTCGGACCTCGTCAGGGGCTCGATCGCGGCGAGCTGCACCGGCTCCGCCGGGCCATCTTCCGGCCCCACCGCACGCACCCGCACCGGCGCCACGCCCTTCTCGACCATCCCGATCCGGTGCGCGGCCGCGTAGGACAGGTCGATGATGCGTCCTCCCACGAACGGGCCGCGATCGTTCACCCTCACGACCACCCGCTTGCCGTTATCGAGGTTCGTGACCTCGACGAAACTGGGCAGCGGCAGGTGCCGATGCGCAGCGGTCATCGCGAACATGTCGTAGGGTTCACCGCTGGAAGTCCGGCGTCCGTGGAACTTGGTTCCGTACCACGAGGCGAGCCCGCGTTCCTCGAAGCCCGCACTCGAGGCCATGGTCCGGTAGCGCTGACCGAACACCTCGTATTCCGGCGGGTTTCCGTACCGGCTAAGAGGCTCGTGCCGGGGAACGGCATCGGGTATCGAGGCAAGGTCAACGGGCACCACCGAGGGGTGACCGTCCGCCACGCGCCCTCGGTCTGGGCTGCCTCCGCAGCCCACGAACACCAGTGCCAACAACCCGACGACCGCCGCCACTGCGAGGGCACCGGGCCAATGCATCATGGACGCAGCGCCTCCGTCAGCTGGTGCACCGCCATCGCGTAGAGGGGGCTTCGATTGTAGCGGGTGATCACGTAGAAGTTCGGGTAGCCCAGGTAGAACTCAAACCCGTCGTGTCCTTCCAGCCGGATCAGCGAGAAAAGGCCGTCTGCCGGTACCGCCTCGGCCGGATACACGCCGTGGGCCGCGAGTTCGTCCAGCGAAAACCTCGCCTGGTACCCGCCTCCGAGCAGTGCTTCGTGCGCGTCTCCGTCGACGCGGGCGCGGGCCACCACCGGCTCACCGGTCTGCCAGTGGTGTTTGCGGAAGTAATTGGCAACACTGCCAATCGCATCCGGCCAGGAGTTGATCAGGTCGCGTCGACCATCCCCATTGAAGTCCACTGCATAGGCACGGTAACTGGAAGAGATGAACTGCCCCCGACCCATTGCGCCCGCGTACGAGCCCAGTGTTTCCCGAAGATCAAGGGATTCCTCCTGCACCAGTTGCAGAAAGTGGCCCAGCTCGCTGCGGAAGAAGGCCTGGCGAGGCGGATAATCGAAGCCGAGGGTCACCAGTGCGTCGAGTACCCGGAAACTGCCCAGGTTGCGGCCGTAGTTCGTCTCCACCCCAATGATCGCAGCGATCAGCGCGCGATCGACGCCAAAGGTCTCCTCCGCCCGTTCCAGCCACTCGGCCTGCTCGTGCATGAAGACCCTGCCCCGCTGAATGCGCAGGTCGTTCACGAAGATGGGCCGGTAATCCTTCCAGGGGCGGGCCTCCGCGGGACGGGAGATCAGGTCGAGGATGCGCTGCTGTGGCTCGACGTCGTGAAACAGCTGCTCCAGAAAGGCCCGGTCGATCCCCTGCTCCACCTGCTCATCGATGAAGGCCTGGACCTCCGGCCTTTCCAGGTACGGCGGCTCGCCGGCCCGGAACTCGGACTGCGAGACGGCCACGCCGGGCAGCGAGCAGGCACCAAGAAAAACCACAAACAGGCCCGAGGCAAAGGCATGGGTCAGCATGCGACCCAGTCGGGTCCGCGGCAGTGCAGTCATCGATTCACCAGTCGCTGTTGGGAATGAACGGCCATCAGAATACCGAAGCCCACCATGAGCGTCACCAGAGAGGTACCACCGTAACTCACCAGCGGAAGCGGTATTCCCACCACGGGCAGCAGGCCGCTCACCATTCCGATGTTGACGACCATGTAGACGGCAAACGTGAGGCTGATGCTGCCCGCGATCAGGCGGCAGAAACGCTCCTGCGCCATCGCGGCAATCCACAGGCCGCGCCCGACGATCAGGAAATACAGCGCCAGCAGAAGCATCACGCCCAAAAAGCCAAACTCCTCCGCGTACACCGCGAACACGAAATCGGTCGAGCGCTCTGGCAGGAACTGCAACTGGGACTGGGTGCCGTTCAGCCAACCCTTGCCGTAGAGCCCACCGGATCCGATCGCGATCTTGGACTGGATGATGTGATAGCCCGCGCCCAGCGGATCGGACTCGGGATTCAGCAGAGTCACGATCCGCTGCCGCTGGTAGTCGTGCATCTGCGTCCAGAGCAGCGGGATCAGGGCCGCGATCGCCAGACCGAGACCCAGAAACCAGCGCCAGCTCAACCCGGCCAGGAACAGAACCAGCAAACCCGCGGCGCCCACAAGCAGCGCCGTACCCAGATCGGGCTGACGCATGATCAGCAACACCGGGACGACGATCAGCACCCCGACCACCAGCAGGTCAATGAACCGCGGCGGCGCGTTGCGCAGCGACAGGTACCAGGCGACCATCAGCGGCATCGCGAGCTTCATGATCTCCGAGGGCTGAAACCGGATCACCCCGAGATCCAGCCAGCGACGGGCCCCTTTGCCGACATCACCGAACAGCACCACCGCGACCAGCAGTCCCAGAGCCCCGAGGAACAGCCAGGGCGACACCGAGCGCAGGGTACTGATCGGAATCCTGGCAACGGCGAGCAGCGCGAACGCGCCCAGGGCGATCCGGCTCATCTGCCGTTCCAGCGCCTGAACGCTTTCGCCCGATGCGCTGTAAAGGACCACCAGCCCGATCATCAGCAACACTCCGATCAGGACCAGCAGCGTGCCGTCCAGACGCAGGCTGCGCAACAGCCACTGGGACGTTGTCAGCTCGCGACCGGTGACGCTGATCATCGGGCACCCTCCGCCGCCGCGATCAGCCCTTGGGACGCGAGATGAAAGTCGATCACCTTGCGCGCAACCGGAGCAGCCACGCGCCCGCCGCTGCCCCCGTGCTCGACCAGCACACCGACGGCGATCGTCGGGGCCTCCGCCGGCGCATAGGCGATGAACAGCGCGTGGTCCCAGAGACTCCGATCCAGCGTGTCCTGATCGTACTCCTGGTCCGGCGCCAGGCTGAACACCTGCGCCGTTCCGGTCTTGCCGGCGATGCGGTACCCCGCCGGCGGGTTGCTGCCGATACTGCCCCAGGCCGTTCCGTGACGGGCGTGCACGGACTCGACCATTGCGTCGTGGATCACGTCCCAGTGGGCTTCTCGGGCAATCACGGGCGGCAGGTGCCGGACGGGCTGCATCACCGGATCCCCGTTGCTGCCGTCGCGGATAGCCCGCAACAGGCGCGGCTGCACGCGCTGCCCGCGGTTCGCCAGCGTGCTGGCGACGTCCGCAAGCTGCAGGGGCGTCGTCAACATGTAGCCTTGCCCGATCGCGGTGATCACGGTCTCGCCCGGGAACCACGGCAGATTCTGTACCGAGCGTTTCCACTCGCGGCTGGGCAGAATGCCCGGGCGTTCGCCGGTCGCGTCGATACCGACGCGGCTGCCGATACCGAACGCCCCCAACATGGGCGCCATACGGTCGATCCCAAGCTTGAAGCCAAGGTCATAGAAGTAGACATCGGAGGACACGGCAATCGCCCGGGACATGTCGACCCAGCCATGCCCGCCGCGTCTCCAGTCGCGGTAGCGGCGCTCGTGACCCGGAATCTGGAAGTACCCGGTCGCGAACATCCGGCGCTCCGCCGTGGTGACGTTCTCTTCGAGGCCCGCAAGGGCGACGATCGGCTTCAGCGTCGAACCGGGAGGATACTGCCCGCTGAGTGCGCGGTTGAAAAGGGGCTTGTGCGGATCGGCTTGCAGAGCGGCAAAGTCGCGGTGAGAGATTCCGTGCACGAAGGGATTCGGGTCAAAGCCGGGCTTGCTGACCAGAGCCAGTACCTCGCCGGTGGCGGGATCGATCGCGACGACCGCGCCGTCGTGCGGCGCCAGCGCATCACGGGCCGCGCGCTGCAACTCCACGTCGATGCTCAGGACCAGATCCTTGCCCGGCACCGGCGGCACCGCCGAAAGCTCGCGGATCACTCGCCCCTGGGCATTCACCTCCACCTGCTTGTGGCCCGTTGTGCCGTGCAGGATGTCCTCGAAGTACCGCTCGACCCCGGTCTTGCCCGTGTGCGAAGTGCCGGCGTAGTTGCGGGTATTCAGGCGCAGCAGATCCTGTTCGTTGATGCGCCCGACATACCCGACCACGTGAGCGAAGTCGGCCCCCAGAGGGTAGTGGCGGACCGGTCGCGCCTCGATCTCGACACCCGGCAACTCGTGCCGGGCCACCGCAATCCTGGCGACCGACTCGTCGTCGAGACCCGACTTCAGCAGCACCGGCTGGAACGGCCGGCGCTGCCTGATCGATGCGCGGAAGCGCTCGATCTCCAGAGGCGAAAGATCCACCAGACGGGAGAGTCGTTCCAGCAGCAGATCCAGGTCGCCCGCCTGCTCGACGGTGACCTCGAGCTGATAGGCGGGCCGGTTCTCCGCAAGCAGCACGCCGTTGCGATCAAAGATCAGCCCACGGGTCGGCGGAATCGGCTCGATGCGCAGCCGGTTGTTCTCGGAGAGCGTGGTGAAGTGCTCGTGCGCCCCGACCTGCAGGCTGAACAAGCGCACGCCAAGCGTCGTCACCAGCACGAACAGGATCAGCAGGGAGACGAGCACCCGGACCGAAAAACGACGCTGATCCCGCCCTGCCTCGTCGAAGGAATCCTGCCGGTCAGTCAACATCAGCCACGAAACGCCAAGGGGTAGAACCTAAGGGTCGGCACGGAGGCGCCGACATCCCCGAACGAGGTTCCGAACGGCGTCAGACCTTACTCTTCTGATAGCGCTTGTAGCTGGCCATGATCTCGGCCTTGGCGGCCTCGGCATCCGACCAGCCTTCGACCTTCACCCACTTGTTCCTCTCCATCTCCTTATAATGGCCAAAGAAGTGGGTGATCTGATCCAGCAGTTCGCGTTGCACGTCCTCTGGACCCTTGATGCGCTCGTACTGCGGGTCCAGCTTCGTGACCGGCACCGCAAGAACCTTTGAATCCGGCCCGGCCTCGTCGGACATTTTCAAGATCCCCACCGGCCGCGCCCGCACGATCGCGCCGGGAACCAGCGGCACCGGTGTGATCACCAGCACGTCCAGCGGGTCGCCATCCTCCGCCAACGTGTGCGGAACGAACCCGTAGTTGCAGGGATAGAACATGGCCACCGTCATGAAGCGATCGACCACCAGCGCTCCGCTGTCTTTGTCGATCTCGTACTTGACGGGCTGACCCAAGGCTGGGATTTCGATGACGACATTGAAATCGTTGGGCAAATCCTGACCTGCGACGATTTTGTTCAGATCCATACCCGGGTCCTCTTGGCTGATTTGACGCGACATTATACCGGCGTTGCGGGAGAGAGGAATCGCCCTTGCGGGCCTCGGACGCAGCGGGTATAAATCGGGGCGCGCGTGGACGGAACCCGGGATTCCGGTTGCAGACCCGCATTCTCGGCCGTGCGGTCTTGCGGCCGCCCCCAAAAGCCGCGATCGCCCCCTCTCCCCACCCTTCCCTGCAGGCGGGAGAGCGCATCCGGAAGGCGCCGCACGGCTTCCACTACACGGGCCTCGCACTCAGCCATCACAGGAACCATCCGATGCACCGCTCTGGACACAGCCTGCGACGACCATGATGGTGATGCCGTCGCGTCTGCTGCGAATCGCGTTGTCGGCGATGATTCTGGCCTCGGGTCCTGCCACGTCCGAATACCTCTCCTCCTGCCCGGTGCCCGCACCCTCGTTCTGGCCCGAGCTGCGCTCCTTGCCACCCGGAGTCGTCGAGATCGAGGCGGACGAAATCGAGGCCATACGGGGGGAACTCGTGCGCGCACGCGGGGATGTGCGCCTCTTTGCCGAGGGCCGCCGGGTGGACGCAGAGGCTGTGGACTACCTGATTCCGGCGCAGACCGTGGAGGCGCTCGGCCGGACACGGGTTTTCGACGGCGATTTCCTGGTTCAGGCCGAAGCGGGCCGCTACCAGATCGACGAAGAGATCGGGGAATTCGAGGACATCGCGTACTGGCTTAAGACGCGACGAGCGCGTGGCGGCGCGGAGCTTGCGGCACAGGAAGGTCCCGGCCGGGTGCGTCTGACGGATGGCAGTTTCACCACCTGCCCCGAGGACAAGGACAGCTGGTGGCTGTACGCGGGCCGCATCCGCCTGGACCAGGAGAGCGGGCGCGGCCACGGCTACGACGTCCGATTGCACTTCAAGGGCGTTCCCATCCTCTATACCCCGTACATCAACTTCCCGATCGACGATCGCCGGCAGTCGGGCATCCTGACGCCGTCGGGCGGATACTCGTCCCAATCCGGGCTCGATCTCGCGATCCCGTGGTACTGGAATATCGCACCGAACTACGACGCGACCCTGACGCCGCGCCTGCTGTCGAAGCGGGGCCTGATGCTGGACACCGAGTGGCGGTACCTGCGCCCCCGAATGCAGGGCCAACTCGACCTTGCCGTGCTTCCGAATGACCGCGTGGCCGATGAAGACCGGTACATGGCGCGGCTGCAACACCGATCGGCGCTAGCTCCGGGCCTCGCCCTGGTCGTCGATGCCACCGATGTATCCGACCAGAACTACTACCAGGACTTCGGCACCAGCGTGTTCGTCACCAGCACCGCCGTGGTGGAACGGCGCGCCGACCTGATCTACAGCCGCCCGAACCTGCGGCTGACCGGGAGAGTCCAGGATTACAAGTCGCTGGATCCGACCCTGGACCCGGCCCGGGAACCGTATCGGCGTCTGCCGCAGGTCCTCCTGCAGGCGGGTGAATCGAGGGACAGCGGTCTATTCTGGGACCTGCGCTCCGAACTGGTCCAGTTCGACCGGCCCGATTCCGTGACCGGGCTTCGCTTCGATCTGGAACCCGAACTAGGCTATCGCCACGACGCGGGCGGATACTTCATCGAGCCGCGCTTCGCA
>PULL01000114.1 GCA_003550945.1 Thioalkalivibrio sp.
CCCCTTTCCGTGTTTTTCCGTGGCTCGTTTTCATCCTTCAGGGTGCCTCGCCCGCGGGCGAGGCGGTTAACGATTGGCATGTGCGGTGTTCAGGATAACGCCGCGACATAGCGATCCAGATCCTGAGGAGTCTTGGTCTCGGTCGCGCAGGCCAGCACGCAGTTGGCGAGCTCCGGATAGTCGCTACCGAGTGGGTAGCCCGCGAGCACCCCAGCGCCCGACATCCGCGCCACGCGGCCCACCGCATCCGACCCGAAATCGAAGACCATCTCGTGGAAGTGATCACCCGCGAACCGGGGCTGGACTCCCGCAGCGGAAAGGCGGGCCGCGAGCTGGTGGGTGTTGTGCCAGCAGGCCTCCGCGACCCGCGTCAGCCCGGCATCCCCCAGCAGCGCCATGTGAATGGTCGCGGCGGTCACCACCAGGCCCTGGTTGGTGCAGATGTTCGAAGTGGCCTTGGAACGGCGGATGTGCTGCTCGCGGGCCTGCAGCGTCAGCACAAACCCCGGACGTCCGTCGGCGTCCTCGGTGCGGCCGACGATGCGCCCCGGCATCTGGCGGATGTGTTCGCGGCGGGTGGTCATGAAACCGAAATACGGTCCACCGCTGGACAGCGGCGCACCCAGCGGCTGCCCCTCCCCAACGACGATGTCGGCACCGCGGTCGCCCCATTCGCCGGGCGGCTTCAGCAACGCGAGCGACACCGGGTTGACCACCGCGATCACCGGCAGGCCGCGCGCCTCCGCCCAACGCGTCAGCGCGTCCACGTCCTCCAGTACCCCGAAAAAGTTGGGCTGCGCAATCACCAGCGCGGTGACGTCTTCCCCGTCGAAGGCCTGAAGGCGTGCCGGGTCCAGCGATCCGAGTCGGTCGTCCCAGGGCAATTCGACGAGTTCGATGCCCTGGTTCCCGACAATGCTGCGCACCACCGAGCGATAGACCGGATGCAACGCCCCAGGCACCAGGATGCGGCTGCTCTTCGAGCGGCGGTTGATGCGCACCGCCATCAGCACTGCCTCGGCAAGTGCCGACGCGCCGTCGTACAGCGATGCGTTGGACACTTCCATGCCGGTCAGGCGGGTGATCATCGTCTGGTATTCGTAGATCAGCTGCAGCGTTCCCTGCGAGGCCTCGGCCTGGTAGGGCGTGTAGGCGCTGTAGAACTCGCCACGGGTCGCGATCTGCCACACGGCCGCCGGGATGTGGTGCTCGTAGGCGCCGGCGCCGATGAAATTCAGCGGCGCCCCGTCGCGCGCCGCGCGCTCCTGCATCAGCCGCGTGATCTCCATTTCAGGCAACCCTTCCGGAATACCCGCCAGCGGCGGCGCGCGCAGATCAGCGGGAATCTCTTCGAAGAGGTCCTCGATCGATCCCGCGCCAATGCGCTGCAGCATCTCGCGGATGTCGTCGTCGGTGTGTGGGATGAACGGCATCGCTCAGGACTCGCTCTCCACCATGGCCGCGTACTCCTCCGCGTCCATCAGCGCGTCGATTTCGGCGGTATCCGAGGGCTGGATTCGGAACAGCCAGCCATCGCCGTAGGGCGATTCGTTCACACGCTCCGGGCCGTCGGCCAGATCCTCGTTCACCGCGACGATCTCGCCCGACACCGGCGCATACACGTCGGACGCAGCCTTCACCGACTCCACCGTGGCGCAGGCTTCGCCAGCACTGGCTTGGGTTCCCGGCTCCGGCGTTTCCACGAACACCAGGTCGCCGAGTAGCGCCTGCGCGTGGTCGGTGATGCCCACGGTAACCGAACCGTCGGCTTCCACCCGCACCCACTCGTGGCTCTTGCTGTACTTCAGGTCCTGCGGCGTATCGCTCATAAGTCGTTCCTTTTAAGGCGGGTCGTTGTCAAAGTCGGTTTCTCTCACGCGCTTGCGGGAAATCCGCCCACGCTGCCCGGGTCAGCGGGTGCCATCCAGCAGGGACTTGCCATGGCGCACGAACGGCGGCTTCACCCGACGCACGGGCATCACCCTGCCGCGCATCTGCGCGATCAGCTCGCTGTGGTCGGAGGCGGCCGGAATGCGTGCCAGCGCGATCGAAACGCCGAGCGTCGGCGAAAAGCTTCCCGAGGTCACCACACCGTCACCGGCAGGCGTCTCGATCCGGGTGCCGCCGCGCAACACGCCACGCCCCTCGAGCACCAGTCCAACCAGCTGTGCCGGCACGCCCTCGGCGCGCTGCTTCTCCAGCGCGGTGCGGCCGATGAAATCCCGATCCAGCGGCTCCCAGGCGACCGTCCAGCCGAGGTTCGACACCAGCGGCGTGGTCGACTCGTCCATGTCGGTCCCGTACAGGTTCATTCCCGCCTCCAGCCGCAGCGTGTCGCGCGCACCGAGGCCGACCGGTCTGACCCCTGCCCGCAGCAACCCGTCCCAGAACGACTCGGCGCGCTCGGCCGGAAGCATGATTTCGAAACCGTCCTCGCCGGTATACCCGGTCCGCGCGGCCATCCAGTCCTTTCCCCACACGGCGTGGAAGGGGCGCAGCTCGCCGGCGGTCCGCAGCTCATCGGGCAGCAATGGCACCACCTTAGCCACTGCGTCGGGCCCCTGCACCGCCAGCATCGCAAGTTCCGGATGGGTCTTCACGGCAACGTCCCAGCTTTCGCCAACCGCACGCATGTGGGCAACGTCGCCCTCGGCGGTCGCCGCGTTCACCACCATCCGGTAGCCCTCGTCACCCCGGTAGTAGACGATCAGGTCGTCCACCACCCCTCCGTCCGTGTTGAGCATGCAGGTGTAGAGGGCCCGTCCCGGCGTCTTCAGCTTGGCGACGTCGTTCGCGAGCAGGTGCCGGAGAAACGACTGCGCCTGCGCGCCCTGAATGTCCACCACCTGCATGTGCGAGACGTCGAAGACGCCGGCCGCGCGGCGTACCGCGTGATGCTCGTCGATCTGCGAACCGTAGTGCAGCGGCATCTCCCAGCCGGCGAAATCGACCAGGCGCGCGCCGGCTCGCTGGTGGGCGGCGTGGAGGGGTGTGGTCTTCAGGGTCATCCGGAATCTCCGTGGTGCAGGTCATGAAAAAGGGCGGCCGGCGCTCGATGCCGCCGGCCGCCCCTCTGTCCTGAAACCTGAGAGTTTGCGCTGCAAGCAACGCCCCCTTCGGTGGGCCGTACACGGCCGCTCTCCAGAGCCTGCCTTCATCACCGTCCCGGTCCGGGTGGCCTGAGCGATTCCGGGCGGACGTTGCGCCTTCGGCGGCCGATCACACGAGCGAACGGCACTCTTCCAGGTCGGTGTGACGTCGGGCCAGCGCCCTCCGTCGGCAGAAGCCCCGAGTCTAGCCCAAGCCGGATGCGACGCGAAACCCCGCGGCGGCATCCGATGCGCAATTGCGAGGCATTGATCCGAGCCGTTCGCAGCTTTTTTCATTAAGTGCCTGACGCTGAAACCGGACTGTCACTTGTCCACAAACCTTGTGGATAACTCTGTGGATGGTCTGTCCTAAACGCCCGGGAAGGCTTGTCCCTGCTGGTTCGGAAACAAACTGGACATTTTTTGCCCACATTCTCTAACTAACTGTTTTTTATTCCTTATAAGTTTTTTCTGATTCACCTGGAGGCCGCCGCGGCGGTGCCGGGACCCTGGCCGGGCCGGTGCGCAACGGCGTGTGAATAAGAACGCGGAAGCTCTATCCTACGATCAGGTTGACAGGGCCTTTCGCAGCCTCGTGCCGCGACTGCGGCCGAGGGGCCGATTCAGACCCCGCGGGTGTCATCCTGCCCAAGCGCACGCAGCGCAAAGAAGCGCTTCAGCACGCGGTGGCGATCCACCTGCCCGACCCCCAGGCCCCGCGCCCACGCCACCGGCGGCAGCGACGAGCCGAACAACCAGCGCAGCCCTTCCATCGAGCGCAGCATCAACTCGTTGTCGAGACGGCGGCTGCGCGTGTACGCGCGCAGCGCCCGGGGATCCGCGGGATCGGCACCCGCACCCGCGGGGACCGCGTCCAGCAGTGCCCGGACATCCGAAAACCCGAGATTCAACCCCTGTCCCGCCAGCGGATGAATGGTGTGGGCAGCGTCTCCGACCAGCACCAGCCGCCCGCTGACATAGTCGTGCGCCTGCCGCCCGACCAGCGGCCAGCCGACTCGCGGGGATGTCGACAGGATGTCACCCAGCCTTCCCCCGAATGCATCGCGCAAGGCCTCGGAAAACGCGGCGTCATCCAGCGAAAGTATCCGCTCGGCTTCGAAGTCGGGCAGCGACCAGACAATGGAACAACGGCCATCCGCCAGCGGCAGGAACGCGAGGATCTCCTCCCCGTTGAAACGCTGCCATGCGGTGTCCTGGTGCGGAAACCGGGTCGCGACGGTCGCCACCACGCCGGTCATGCGGTAGGGGTTGCGGCGCACTGCGATGCCGGCCCGCGCACGGAGAGCCGACTCCGCGCCATCCGCTGCCACCAGCAGCCGCGCGCCGAGCACGCGGCCGCCGTCCAGGTGCAGGTCGATCCGATCCGTCCGCCAGTCGATCGCGCGCCAGCCCATGTCCGGGAGCAGCACGCCACCTGCCGCCTCCACGCCTTCCCAAAGGCTGGACTCCAGCGCCAGATGTTCGACCGTCCAGCCGAGAGCCGGCAACCCGAGGTCGTCGGCGTCGAAGCCCAGCGCGGCGCTGCTGTGCGCATCCCAGACCTCCATGCCGTGGAAAGCGTGCCCGCGGCGGGCGAGCACGCTGTCGCGCACCCCCAGTTCCCCGAGCAGTTCCATCGAAGCGGCGTTCAGGGTGGCCACCCGGGTGACCGGCGCCTCGTCGTTGAATGCCGGCCGTGGCCGCCGATCCAGCAGCAGCACGCGGTGTCCGGCGCGGGCAAGTCCCAGCGCGACGGCAGCCCCAGCGGCGCCCCCGCCGACGACAACGGCATCGAAATGCTCCACCGACCCGCTCATCCACGATCCTCCCTTCGGCCATCCGGGACAGGCCCGCCCGCCCCCCGCACCTCCGCCCGGGCGCGCGGCAGTGAACGCAGCGTCCGCCGCGGCAAAGGCTGGAGCCCCATCGCCTGTTCCGCCCAGAACCGCCGCAGCGGATCGATCCGATCCAGCAACAGCATCCCGCTGCCCAGCAGCTGCGGCGCAAGCTCCTGAGTGGCCAGCAGCCCGCGCGCGAGGAAATCGGTGACCGCGGCGACCCGGTCGATGTCACCACGACGGACTTGTGCGTAGGCTTCGAGCACCTCGGGGGCCCCAGGGTCGGCTGCGGACAGCAGCTGTCCGGCAAGCGCCGCCACGTCGCGCAACGCGAGATTCAGACCCTGCCCCGCGACCGGGTGCACCCCGTGCGCGGCGTTTCCGGCGAGTACCAGCCGCTGTTCGTGCAGACGCCGCGCACGCACCAGCTCCAGCGGAAAGCGTGCGACCGGCCCGGCCGCGCGCAGTCGGCCCAGACGCCAGCCAAAACGCTTCTGCAGCTCGGCCATGCGCTCGGACTCGGTCATCAGCAAACGGTCGTCGCAGACTTCCGGCGGAGCCACCCACACCACGTTCAACAGGCCGCCCGGCTGGGGCAGCAGCGCCAGCGGACCTTCCGGGGTGAAGCGTTCGAACGCCCGGCCCTGGTGTGGCCGGGTGGACCGCACGTCGAACACCAGCGCGTCGGCCATGTACCGGTGTCGCCGCACCTCGATCCCCGCGGCGACGCGCGTCGCCGAACCCGTCCCGTCGGCGGCCACTACCAGCCGGGCCGCGAACCGATGCCGTCCATCCGGACTCGCGACCACCACCTCGCGCCGCTCGGCCCCGGCGGCTTCCAGTGTCTCGAGCGTGGTACCCGACAGCCACTCCACGCCGGATTCCGGCAGCGCCCGCGCGAGCATCGCATCGATCTGCACGGCCGGCACCACCTGTCCGAGCGCCGGCAGGCCGTGGTTCGCGGCATCCATCACCACGCTGCCGAAACCGCTCTCGCGGCTCACGTGGATCTCGCGGATGGCCTCTGCATGCGCAGCCAGCGGATCCCAGTAGCCGACGTCATCGAGCAGCCGCACCGTGCCGGCCGCCAGCGCATAGCCGCGCGTGTCACGGCTTCGCGCGGCCGATTTCCGGCGCTCAGCGCGATCGACCAACACTACGTCCAGTCCGCCCCGGGCCAGCAGGCAGGCGAGCAAAGACCCGACCGGGCCGCCGCCAACGATCAGCACGTCGCAGTTGCGCCGGCGCGCGGTCATCAGGCGGCGCCCGCCCGGTGCAACCCCCCGCTGCCCATGCAGGCCTCGATCTCGTCGATGGTCTTCGGACAATCGCTGGTCAGCACCTCGTGGCCGGAGCGGGTCACGGCCACGTCGTCCTCGATCCGGATCCCGATGCCGCGAAAGCGCTTCGGCGCCTTCGCCAGCGGACCGAAATACAGGCCGGGCTCGACGGTCATCACCATGCCAGGCTCGAGCAGCCGCCAGGCCTCGCCGATGCGGTAATCGCCGACGTCGTGCACGTCCAGCCCCAGCCAGTGCCCGGTGCGGTGCATGTAATAGGGCTTGTAGGCCTCCTTGCGAATCAGGTCCGCCGGCCGGCCCTTCAGTACCCCGAGCGCCTTCAGGCCGCGGGTGAGCACACCCACCGCTGCATCGTGCGGATCGTTCCAGTGGTTGCCGGGCAGCACCTTCGCGATCGCCGCGGCCTGTGCTTCCAGCACCAGTTCGTAGACCTCCCGCTGCGCCGGACTGAAGCGCCCCGACACCGGGAAGGTGCGGGTAATGTCCGACGCGTACCCGCCGTGTTCACACCCGGCGTCGATCAGCAGCAGATCTCCGGCCCGCAGCGGGCTGCGGTTCTCCACGTAGTGCAGGATGCAGCCGTTCTCGCCGCCCCCGACGATCGAGTGGTACGCAGGCTCGGTGCCGTGGCGCCGGAACTCGTACAGCAGCTCGGCCTCGATCTCGAACTCGGCCATCCCCGGCTGGCAGACCTGCATCGCGCGCACGTGGGCCTGGCTGGAAATCCGGGCCGCGTGGCGCATCATGCGCAGCTCGTCGGACTGCTTGAACAGACGCTGCTCGTGCAGATGGTGCTCCAACGCGACGAACTCGGTCGGCGCACGGACACCGGAACGCGCCTTCGCACGGACCTGGTTCACCCAGCCGAACAGACGCTGGTCCATCGCCTCGCTGTGTCCGAACGGCGCGCAGAGCGCGCGACGGTTTTCCATCAGCCCCGGCAGGATCTCGCCGATATCCGCAATCGGAAACGCACAGTCGGCTCCGTAGTCGGCCACCGCCCCGTCCGGTCCCGCGCGCCGGCCGTTCCAGGTTTCCATGTCCGGGTCCCGGTCACGGCAGAACAGTACGTACTCCCCCGCCTCGCGCCCAGGGACCAGCACCGCCACCGCCTCCGGCTCGGGGAAACCGGTGAGATAGAGGAAGTCGCTGTCCTGCCGGAACGGGTATCCGACATCGCGGTTGCGCAGGCTCTCGGTGGCGGCCGGAATCACCGCGATCGCGTCGCCACCGATCGCCTGCATCAGGCGGCGGCGGCGCCGGGCAAAGGACTTCAGGCTGATGGCGGGTGCTTTCATTGCAGCGGGATCGGTTGGCGTGGGCGTTCCGGGGCAAGCTCGTCGGCCAGCAGCATCACGCCGACGCGCACATATTCACTGAGTTCGGCGAATGCCTCCTCGTTTTCCTCGCTGTCCTCGGGTTCCGGGTCGATGCGGGCGATCTCGGCGAAGTCGCGCAGAATCTCGGCCGCCTCCGCGGAGGGCTTCAACCCCCCGAGCCGCGGGGTTTGCCCCAGCCCGCCGAGGAATCCGTCCACCCAGATCCCGAGCGAACGCGTGCGCAGAGACAGGTCCTCCGTGTCCGGCAGCAACGGCTCGAAGCCGAGATCGGCATCGTTCAGCGCGCGCAGCACGTCCAGCCGCAGCGCCTCGATCGACCGGTGAAAGGCCGCCTCGTCGTGCCCGGGCTGCGGGTGACGTTCGCCAAGGGCGTCGGCCAGGCGCGAGGCCGGCAGGCTCGCATCGGCGACCAGGCAACCCGACAGCACGCCATGCGCACCGGAGGGGTCGCAGCTCAATCCCGCCGCGTTCAGCAGCGCGTCCAGCTGGCCGGCATCGGGTTTCGTGGCCGTCATCAGAAGGCTTCCAGGCGTGCTTCGTAGGGAAACAGCAGCATGCGGTAGATCCGGTCTCCGAACTGCATGTGGGTGAACTCGGGCTCGCCGAAGCGGATCGTGTTGCCGCCTTTCGCCGACATCGCGCGCAGACCGAACTGCCGCTCCTCGACGAGTTCGGCCAGCAGCCGCTCTAGCTCCGCGCGCTCGATCGTCCCGGTATTGTCGACCACACGGCACGGCTTGCCATTGTGCGCGACGGATTCGACGATGGTGGCGCCGGGTCCGGGTGGAGGAATATCGCTCATGGTGGCTCCCCGGGGAGAGTTCGCTCCTGCGTCCTGCATTTTGGCCGTGGGGCGCAACCCCCGCAACCGTCCAGAGTGACTGACAGCGCAGGACACGAATGGTGCGGTCGAGCCACTCAGTTGACGCTTACCGGTCGCCACTCCTAGACTCGGAGGGATCACCGTCTGCTAATGCCATGAATCGGGGGCACGAACACACCATGGACACCACGAAGCCCGCCGGGGTCGATGCCGCCCTCGAGCGTCTCGAGACAATGGTCTCGCGGCTGATGGAACGCTGCGCGTCGCTGCACGAGGAAAACCGTCTGCTGCACGACCAGCTCCGGCAGTTGCGCGCAGACCGTGCCGCCGCGAAGGAGCGCACCGAGCAGGCCCGGCACCGGGTCGAAGGCATGATCGCACGCCTGCGCACCATGGAGCACCCCGAATGAACCGACCCGCCGAACCCGTCCGCGTGAACATCCTCGGCAAGGAATACCAGATTGCCTGCCCGCCCGAGGAGCGCGCCGATCTTTTCGCCTCCGCCAACCTTCTGGACGAGCGCATGCGCACCGTTCGAGACGCCGGACGTGTGGTCGGGGTCGACCGCATCGCGGTGATGGTGGCGCTGAACCTCGCGCACGAGATGCTGGTCTGCAGCCGCGATCTCGAACGTCTGCAGGTGCGCACGCCGGATCGGCTCGCCGCGTTGGCCGACGCGGTGGAAAAAAAGTTGCGGGAAACTGCACGCGACGGCACCAATGGCCCATAATGCAGGTTCGGGCGTGCGTCTGCGGCGTTCGTGAGTGGCTGGGTGGTACCCTTGAGCCTAATCGTCAACCACGGGATTCGAGACCTTTCGGGTGGTTGAGCATGTCCGCCCCGTGCGGAAAGCCTGTAAACCCGAAGCCTCGTCCCACCTGAACCGCTGGTTCAAGGTCGAAAGCCACCACGGCGCGCGCGGTGCACGCCCCCTTCCCTGATGTCCGACCACGTCCCGTTTGCCCCAGCCGAGGCGCCTCTCGTCACGCGCCTGCGCATGCGTCGTCAACGCGCAGCGCTTCCCACCGCCACCTTGCTGGCCAACTCCGCCGCGATATCGAAGCACGCGGAACGCTGCCTGCGCACACTGGCTCCGCGCACACTGGCCGGATATTTCGGCATCCGCGGGGAAATCGATCTCACCGGACTATTGAAGCGGCAGACGGCCGCCGGGGTGCGTGTCGCGATGCCGGTGCTCGAGCGGCACCGTGCCGGACAGATGCACTTCCGCCTCTGGACCCCGGATACGCGGCTGTGCCGCAACGCGTTCGGAATCCCAGAGCCCTGCCCCGGCGCGCCGCGCATCTGGCGGCGCGAACTCGACGTGGTCCTGCTGCCACTGGTGGCCTTCGATGCGAACGGCCATCGCCTCGGCATGGGCGGCGGTTACTACGACCGCTACTTCGCAACACGCTGCCTCGGCACCACCCTGCGGCCGCGCCTGATCGGCGTCGCCCACGCGTTCCAGCAGGTGCCGTGCCTGGAGCGCCAGCCCTGGGACGTGTCCCTCGATGCCGTGATCACGGAACACGGCTGGTCCTGGTTCCGCCGCGGCGGTCATTGACCCGGCCATTGAAAGCCGTTCGCGCGCCGCCTGCCGGAGCCCGCTCGAAGCCGACACCACATTTCCTCCCCGCCCGACACGGATTCGGCCCGACGCGTGCCGCTTTCTGGTACAAAGGCGCTGCCGCCTCCGGCCTCTCCCCAAAAGCCCGCAAGGAGCCCCGATGGCTTACTGGCTGATGAAATCGGAACCCGACGTGTTCGGCATCGACGACCTCGAACGGGTCGGCGTCGAACCCTGGGAAGGCGTGCGCAACTACCAGGCGCGCAACATGATGCGCGACGAGATGCAAAAGGGCGATCTCGCGTTCTTCTACCACTCGAACACCCAGGTACCGGGGATCGTTGGCATCCTGCGCATCGGACGCGACGGATACCCGGACGACGCCGCCTTCGACCCCGAGCACAAGTACTACGACCCGAAGAGCGACCCGGACAACCCGCGCTGGTACCGGGTCGATGTCGCGTTCGAGGAGAAGTTCGACGAGGTGATCCCGCTGGCCTGGCTGAAGGAGCAGCCCGAACTGGAAGACTGCCCGCTGGTGCGACGGGGCAACCGCCTCTCGATCATGCCGATCACCGAGGCCCAGTGGGAATTCATCCTGAGCCACGCGCAACGGCGCTGAGACAGACCCGGGCGTTGATACACTTCGATCCCCGAGGAGCGGCCTCCAGCCACGATAAGGCACGCTAGAACCGCATGCACACCCTTTACCACTTCGCCCACGACCCCAAGGCCCAGCGCCTGCGGCTGGCCTTTGGCGCGAAACGGGTGCCGCTTAATCTCGAGGCCGTAGGCTGGTTCGACGATGAAACCTTCTTTGAACTCGGGATCGCCCGGCAATCGCCCGTGATGCGGATGCCCGACGGCACACTGCGTACCGACAGCCTCGCCGTACTCTCGGAAATCGACCATCTGCTTCCCGGCGAACCGCCCCTGCGCAGCGGCGCGATCGACGACGCGGCCTGGGCCGCACTGGTCGAATGGCGCGACAAGGTCGACGCGGTGCTGGAACGCCTCTACGCGCCGCTCGCACCGGGCTTCCACGGCATCGGCGACGACACCGAGGCGCTGGCCGATTTCAAGGCGGCGGTGCACCACCGCTTTCGCATGACACTCGAGGAACTCGCGAACGACCGCTACGACGGCTTCGGCCAGTTCAGCCGGCTGTCGCGCCTCACGGACCTATCCCGCCACCTGGCCCGCGAGCGCTTCTACATCGGCCGCCTGAGCATCGCCGACTGCCTGCTCGCCGCCGACCTGTACCCGCTGCAGATGCACGACGGCATCAACCTGCCGGTAGACATGCTGTATTACCTGCGCCGGGTCGAGGAAGCCTGCGGCGTCGATCTCAACCGCGACTGGCTGGCGAAATGATCCCGCACTAAACCCCCTCCCCCGCGCACATCCACACAGAGGAACCACAACGATGACGCTAGAACAACTCCTGACCTACCTTGACGACCAGATGGACCAGCGCTTTCTCGACGGCGACGCTGCGCAAACGCTGGCCAAGGCCCGCGACGGCAGCCACCGCGACCCGATCGTCGCCGAGGTGCTCGTCGCGCTGATGGAAGGCGCCGGCGCCGACGCGCCCGACACCACCCTCGATCGAGCGACCGCGGTGAAGTCGATTGGCCC
>PULL01000014.1 GCA_003550945.1 Thioalkalivibrio sp.
CTGCCTGCCGGCGGGGCGCTGTGACTGTATCCCTGCTGCCGACGCCCGCCGGCAGGCAGGCCGCACCACTCCATCGAACGCCGGTGGTTCCGGAAAGGGAGGGCAGAATCGCCATCCGCCGGCGCTTGAATGCCCCGACCCCCTCGGGGACGAGGCAGGCCTAAATGCCAGAAAAATCAATAATTAAAAGAGGAGCACTTTCATGAACCTGGGAATACTGTTTCTACTGGCCCTGATGCCAGTGCTCACGGTCTTGGTCTTCCTCGTGGTGCTGCGATGGCCAGCGAAACACGCGATGCCACTGGCCTACGTGGTAACCGTGGCGATCGCATTGCTGTTCTGGGGCACCGATTTCATGGTGGTGGCCGCAGCCAGCGTTCATGGCGTCGTGACCGCCTTGAACATCCTGTTCATCGTGTTTGGTGCGATTCTGCTCCTCTACACCATGCGCGAAAGCGGGGCGATGCAAACCCTGCGTCAGGGATTCACGAACATCTCCCCGGACCGGCGCATCCAGGCGATCATCATCGCGTGGATGTTCGGTTCGTTGATCGAGGGGTCGGCTGGCTTCGGCACGCCGGCCGCAGTTGCTGCCCCTCTGCTGGTGGCGATCGGTTTCCCGGCGATGGCGGCGGTGCTCTCGGCGTTGATCATCCAATCCACCCCAGTGTCGTTCGGGGCGGTCGGCACCCCCATTCTCGTCGGCGTCAACGCGGGTCTCTCGGATCAGGAAGTCGTGCTCAACCATATCGGGGACGTCGCGTTCCAGGATTACCTGTTCCAGATCGGCGTGAACGTCGCGATACTGCACGCACTGGTCGGCTTCCTGGTGCCGCTGATCATGGTCGGCATGCTCACGCGCTTTTTCGGCAAGTCGCGCTCCTTCCGTGAGGGCCTGAAGGCCTGGAAGTTCGCGCTGTTCGCCGGCGTGGCCTTCACCGTTCCCTACGTGCTGGTGGCCTGGCTGCTGGGTCCGGAATTCCCGTCGATCGTCGGCGGTCTGGTCGGTCTCGTGATCGTGGTGACCGCGGCCAAGCGCGGCTTCCTGGTGCCCAAGGACGTGTTCCAGTTCGAGGATCGCAAGTACTGGCAGCCGGAGTGGATCAGCCGCTTCCAGGATCAGCCGGAACCCGTGCGTTCGAGTGGCGTGACCATCTCCATGCTGCAGGCGCTGGTGCCCTATATCGTCGTGGTTGCCCTTCTGGTGATCACCCGCACCGTCGAGCCGGTTCAGGCCTTCCTGCGTTCGCCCGAGATGACCCTGTCCTGGACGGGTATCTTCGGCACCAACATCAACACTTCGTCGCAGCCGCTGTACCTGCCTGGCGCGGTGCTGCTGGTGGCCTCCATCGTCACCTACTTCCTGCACCGGATGTACAAGGAAAAAGGTGCCTACGCGCGCGCTTGGGGCCAGTCCGGCAAGACCATCCTGGGCGCAAGTGTCGCGCTGCTCTTCGCGGTGCCGATGGTGCAGGTGTTCATCCAGTCCGGTCAGGCTTCGGACTTCGCCAGCATGCCGCTGGTGCTGGCTGAAGGCGTGTCGGCCGTATCGGGCGCGGCGTGGCCATTCTTCTCGCCGATCATCGGTGCGCTGGGGGCCTTCATCGCCGGTTCGAACACGGTGAGCAACATGATGTTCTCGCTGTTCCAGTTCGCGACCGCCGAGAGCATCGGGCTGGATGCCAACGGTGCGGCACTGGTCGTGGCACTGCAGGCCGTGGGCGGCGCCGCGGGTAACATGATCTGCGTGCACAACGTGGTCGCGGCTTCGGCAACGGTCGGTCTGATCGGACGCGAAGGCGACCTGATCCGCAAGGCGCTGATCCCGATGACCTACTACGTGCTGGCAGCCGGCGCGCTGGGCATGGCGATCATCTACGCGTCGATGCTCTGGTACGTCGCGTGGATCGCGATCGCGGTGCTCTTCATCCTGTTCATGTACTACAACAAGGGGCGGACACCCGCCACGGCCTGATCAGGGTCGTACGACCGGGTCCGGCCGTGGGCCGGACCCGGATCTTTCCGGCGGCAGCTGCCGTCTGGGCCCGGGCCTCCCATTGCGGTGCACATCCCCCTCCGCGCAGCGTCGGCCGGCCGGGCGGGGACGATCGTGGGGACAACGCAGGCGAACCGCGACTGCGGCGCTTCCGCCGTGGCCGTGGCGCGAGCGGGACCGATTACGACTTTTTCCTAGCGCCAGTTGCCGTTTCGCCTATGTTCGGTCGACATCGCCCGGGAGTAGCCTGTCCCGAAGCCCCCGCCTGAGATTGTGATGAACAACAGCAAGCGTCGCTTCGTCCTGAGGACTTCCCTGGCAGTCGGGACGGTCGCCCTCGCGGCCAAGGCCGGTCTGCTGATCCCTTCCAACCTGCTCGCTGCGTGGCCGAAGGATGCGTTTACGGCGCGCGATTTCGATACCGCAATCAAAACCGTCACCGGCCCCGAGGGTTTTGCCGATGGGCCCATCGAGATACACGCGCCCGAGATCGCGGAAAACGGTTCGATGGTCGCGATCACCGTGGAGACCGCGATGCCCGACGTCACCGAAATGGCGCTCTTCGTGGTCGAGAACCGTCAGCCGCTGAATTCGAAGTTCGTGCTGGGTGCCGGCGCGGTCCCGATGTTCTCGTTGCGGGTGAAGATGGCCGAAACGTCCGACGTGGTCGCCGCAGTGAAATCCGGAGGCCAATGGTATGCGGCGTCACGCGAAGTGAAGGTGACTCTCGGCGGCTGCGGAGGGTGAGCCGACTTTGGCCCCGGCATTTCCGGGCAACAGACGGGAAGCACGGTAGCTCGCGACTGCCGTAAGCTTCCGGCAGTCTGCCGGTGCGGCAGAGCGCAGGCTCCCTGCGTTGGAAACGGTGGCGGGCCGCCGCCATCGACAGCAGGCGGCACAATTGCAGTGCGGGGTGTTTCTCCCGCTTTGCCTTTTCGCGGCTCGCCGCGTGGCAGGCGCGCAGGCAACCTGGGCTGCCAGCGGCAGTCGAGGACCTTGCTACCGGTTTGCGGCAGGCGTTTTCGCGTGCATCATGGGCGGATGAGGCACGTCGGTCTGCAGGCAGAGGATGTGACAGCGGAGGCCAGGGTGAACGACCCGGTTCAACGGCTGGTCCGCCGCCTGCGCAAGCGTTACGCGGGGAGAATCACCGGAGACGTGATACTGCCCGCGCGCGCGGCGCGGCTGTTGCCGCTGCCCGCGGAGCTCGAGCCGCGCCTTGCGGCCGCACTCAACGCTCGGGGGGTTCAGCAGCTGTACAGCCACCAGCGCGTGGCCTGGGACGCGGTGACCGCCGGGCGGCATACGGTGATCGTCACGCCCACCGCGTCGGGCAAGACGCTTTGCTACAACCTGCCGGTACTGCAGGCCGCGCTGGGCGCCCGCGCAAAGGCTTTGTACCTGTTCCCGACCAAGGCGTTGTCGCAGGATCAGGTTGCCGAATTGATGGAGCTGAACGAGGCCGGTGGCCTCGGCATCCGCGCGTTCACCTTCGACGGCGACACTCCGGGCGATGCGCGCAAGGCAGTGCGCACCAAGGGCGATATCGTCGTCTCGAACCCGGACATGCTGCACCAGGGCGTGTTGCCGCATCACACCAAGTGGGCGCAGTTCTTCGAGAACCTGCGCTTCGTGGTGATCGACGAGATGCACACGTATCGCGGCGTGTTCGGCTCACACGTCGCGAACGTGATCCGGCGCCTGCGCCGTGTCTGCCGTTTCTACGGCTCCGATCCGGTGTTCGTGCTGAGTTCCGCGACCATCGCAAACCCGGCGCAACTGGCCGAGGGCCTGATCGGCGAGCCGGTTACGGCGATCACCGAGAGCGGCGCGCCGGCCGGCGAGCGCCACCTGCTGCTGTGGAACCCGCCGGTGGTGAACGCCGATCTCGGTATCCGCGCGTCGGCGCGTTCGCAGGCCACCCGCATCGCCCGCATGGCGGTGAAGAGTGGGCTGAAAACCATCGTGTTCGCGCAGTCTCGGCTGATGGTCGAGGTGCTGACCAAGTACCTGAATGACGTGTTCGACGCCGATCCGCGCAAGCCGGCCCGGGTGGCCGCCTACCGGGGCGGTTACCTGCCGACGCAGCGTCGCGAGACCGAAAAGGCATTGAGGGCCGGTAACGTCGACTGCGTGATCGCGACCTCGGCACTGGAGCTCGGCGTCGACATCGGCAGCCTCGACGTCTGCGTGTTGAACGGCTATCCGGGGACGATCGCCGCGACCTGGCAGCGGCTCGGCCGGGCCGGTCGGCGGCAGCGTCCGTCGCTGGGTGTGCTGATCGCGACCAGCCAGCCGCTGGACCAGTACATCATCCGCAACCCGGAATTCTTCCTCGAAAGCTCTCCCGAGCACGCCCGCATCGATCCCGACCAGCTGCTGATCCTGCTCGACCACGTGCGCTGCGCGGCCTTCGAGTTGCCGTTTCGCAGGGGCGACCGCTTCGGCAAGGAGAACCTCGAGGAACTGCTCGGGTACCTGGAAGAGCACGGCGTGCTGCACCGCGAGGCCGACACCTGGCACTGGACCGAAGACAGTTACCCGGCGCAGAGCGTCAGCCTGCGCTCGGTCGCCGAGGGCAATTTCGTGGTCGTCGACACCACGGGCGGGCGCAAGGACATCATCGCCGAGGTCGATTACTCCAGCGCCGCCGAGACGTTGTACGAGGGCGCGATCTACATGGTGCAGGCGCAGACCTGGCAGGTCGAGCGGCTGGACTGGACCGGGCGCAAGGCCTTCGTGACCAAGACCGAGGTCGACTACTACACCGACGCGATCGACTACACACGGCTGAAGATCCTCGACCGCTTCGAGCACCGCCAGGACGGCCGCACCGAGACCGCGCACGGCGAGGTGCACCTGGTCCGGCGCATTCCCGGCTACAAGAAGATCCGCTACTACAGCCACGAGAACATTGGTTACGGCAACATCGACCTGCCGGACCAGGAGATGCACACGACCGCCGCCTGGTGGGAGGTCGCTCCGGATGTGCTCGCCGAGTGTTTTCCCAGCCGCCAGCAGGCCCTGGACGGTTTCCTCGGCGCCGCCTACGCGATGCATCACGTGGCCGCGCTGATCGTGATGTCCGAGCCACAGGACATCGGCCGCGCCGTGGGCGACGGCGACGCCCGTTGGTTCGCGACCGTCGGCGCGGACGGCCGTGGCCAGATGCGCAGCCTGGACGGCGGCGAACAGGATCCGGAACGCGAGACGCGGTTCCGCCCGGCGGTGTTTCTGTACGACAACTTCCCCGGTGGTGTCGGTCTCGCCGCGCCGCTCTACGACCAGCGCGACCGGGTGATCACCGGTGCAGCGCAATTGATCCGCGACTGCGATTGCCGGCACGGCTGCCCCGCGTGCATCGGGCCCATCCTCGCTTCCGACGAGGAGCGCGGCTTTTCCCCGAAGACCGCGGCGCTGACCGTGCTCGCGCAGTTCGAGTCCGATGGACCTGAAGCGGCGGCTTGATGCGCTGAGGCGCGACGCGGGATCGCGAGACGCCGCCGGGTCGGCCGTGCCCGCGCGCGATCCAACCAATGGCGCTGGAGCCGTCGGTATCGGCACGCCGTTGGACGGCCCGGAGATGGAGCCCGCGCCGACTAAGCCGGCGCCGCTTCGCAATCGTCTTGATCGGCTGGCGGGCCGTACCGCTCGTGGCGCAGGCAGTGGCGGGGGAACGCGAGTCGCTGTTTCGGCCGAAGCGCTCGCGGAGCGCTTTGGCGGCGAGGTTGTGGCCGAGCACCTGGTTCTCGTCGAGACCTTGTTGCCGTTGCACAGCAGGCACGGACGTTTGCCTTTGGTCGATGCGCTGGAACCGCTTTGGCCGTTGGCGGCCCCCTCCCCAACCCCTCTCCCGCCTGCCGGACAAACGGGTCAAGGGCAGGGGACAGATTTGCAAATCTGTCCCCAAGGGCGTGAGCGGATTTCGAACAGCGTGCCAGGGTTCAGGCTCCTCGGAATCGACACCGAAACCACCGGCTTGGCCGGGGGTACCGGGACCGCCGCTTTCATGGTCGGGGTTGCGGAGGCTGGGCCGGATGGAATCAGGCTGCGCCAGTGGCTGTTGACTGCCTTCGCTGGCGAAGCCGCGATGCTCAACGAGCTGGAACGAAGCCTGTCGACCACCGATCTGCTGGTGAGCTACAACGGCAAGACCTTCGACCTGCCGCTACTCCGCGACCGTCGGCGCCTGCAGCGCGCTGCTGCGCTGCCTGAGCCGTCGCACCTCGATCTGCTGCACCCGACGCGCCGGCTGTTCCGCGCCGCCTGGCCCGACTGCCGTCTGGCCACGGCCGAGCGGCATTTGCTCGGGCTTGTTCGCGACAATGACCTGCCCGGCTCGGAGGCGCCGCGCGCCTGGCGAGACTACCTGGCCGGCGGGCCTCCAGAGGATCTGGGGCGTGTGCTCCGGCACAACGCGCTGGACCTCTTGAGCCTGTTACTGCTGGGTCCTGCACTGGCCCACGCGCTGCGAGATCCTGCGGCCTTCGGGGCGGACCCGCGTGCCGCGGCGGGCCTCTGGGAACGCCACGGCGAGTTCAGTCGCGCGCTCGCGGTGCTCGAAGGCTCGCGCGCGCGCCTCGACACCCGGGGTGAGCTGGAACTCGCGTGGGCGCTGCGCCGAGCGGGTCGTTGGCCGGAGGCAGAGAAGATCTGGGAGCGGCTTGCCCGCGACGGCTGTGCCGAGGCCGTTGAGCGTCTGGCGAAATATCACGAGCATGTGCGCCGCGATTGGTCCCGCGCCCTCGATTACGCGACGCGTCTGGCAGATGGCCCAGAAGGCCGCCATCGCCGCGACAGGCTGCAACGCCGGCTCGGGACGCCGCAGGGGCGGTTGGACTTCTCCTGAAGCCACTCCGCAGGAGCCCAGCCCCTCCGGCCGATCCAGCGCTGGTCGAATCCCCTGTCGCCTTGGCCTGGCCTCGCGCCCGGTCTTCGTGGGGCTCTTCCTGTGAACCGCGATTGCAGTCGATCCCTTCACCTGACCATGGCGCCGGGAACACCCAGGATTATCTGGCAAGTTCAGAGGCTTGGGACTATCCTGTAAGCAGGGACGCTGTACATTCGGCAGCCGTGGCATGGATGAATCGTTTTCCAGGGAAGGGTCCAGGACTTGGGTAGCGGGTTCAGACATGGAACAACGAAAGAACATCCGTCTTCCGCTCAGGTTGTCCGGGCAGGTCTGCCTGAATGACGGGCAGGCGCACGATGCCGAGACGCACGACATCAGCCTTAAGGGCGCTTTTCTCGAACACGTGTACAGCGGGGAAGCCGATCGCAATTGCGTGCTCACGCTGTTCGCCGGGGATGAGGATTTGTTTGCGGTGACCGTCGATGGCCGCGTCGTCTACGAGGACGAACGCGGTTGTGGCATCGAATTCCAGTCCATGGACAGGAAAGACTTCGAGGCCCTGGAGGTCTTTCTGCAGGCGCATGTTCCCGATCCTGGACAACTCCGTCGCGAAATCCGGCAGGGAAGCATCCCGTCCCTCAAAGACTGGATGCTCTCCGGCTCCGCGTAGCACCGTACGCGCAGCGTCTTCGCCGCCGCGTTTGTTGGGCGAGGCTTTCAGCGCAGTTTGATCGCGTGCACCAGTGCATCGCAGGCGCGTCCTGCGCCCAGTTGCTGGGGCTCTGCGTGAATCAGTTCCCAGCCCTTGGCCTCCAGGAATCGCCTGGCGGGCGTGTTGAAGTCTTCACACCCTGCCTGCGCGAAACCGAAACCTCTCTCGCGGATGGAAGCCAGCATCGGGCCCAGTAGGGCTGAGGCGACACCCCTGCGCCGCGCCGCGGCGGATACCCAGAGCTGGTCGATGCAGTTGGCGGCTACCCGCCCATAGCCCACCACGCGCTCCCCGAGTTCCGCGACCCAGCCCTGTTCGGCGGGGTCGCCGGCCAGATCGGCAAAGAACTGGCGATCCCGCTGCTGCAGCCACTTCGGCGGCAGATGGTTGTGGTACGTGTCGTGCCAGACCGCTTCCACCAACGTCACCACGGCTTCGCGGTCATCGGAGACTCCGCGACGAACAACCAGTCGGGGCATCGGGATCACGTTGCTCATCGCGGGCTTTCCTGCTGGCTCGTGGAAGAGGATGGGGTCGTTGCGACAGCGAAGCCGATTACTCCGGGCATCAGTCGAGCCCTGCACGGTCAGCGGCCTGCCACGCCATAGGGACCGTTGCGTCTCAGGATCGTTCAGCGCTGTCGTTCCCCGCGAGCCGCTGCTGGCTGATCCAGCGACAGGCCCGGGGTGAACATCAGAATCGTCCCAGGTTCGTCGGGAGCACTCGCACCATTGTGGTTCGGCATTGTGCACTGCAATGGTGCGGATGGGCTTGGAGCGACCTCGCTATGGTGGACGGAGGCCGTGCAAGTCTCTGTATTCGCGCTCGAGATTCGTTTGGCAAGGCATTTGCTTTGCCATGTTCAGGCATGGGAGATACGTGATCGGTTTGGGCGCGGCTCTCCAGATCCGAACAGGCAGCACCAATGGGCGACTAGGGTTCCGATCCGTGTTAACGGATGTCTGGTCCGAGAGTTGCCGACCTCCCCGGGTTCACGGGTTTGGGGTTACACGGCGGGACAAAAGCCCGGGAGACAGGCGTTCCATACGCTCTCCCGTGCCCTGTTCTGACACCGGTAACCACAAGGGGATTTCCGATGAACCCGTTCCACCGCATTTTCTTCCGTCTCCCTCTGCGCCTGGTCCTACTGGGCGTGCTTCTCGCCGCGATCGCTGTCACGGGCACCGCGCAGGCTCAGCAGAAGGACAGCTTCCGCATCGCCTGGAGTATCTACGTAGGCTGGATGCCGTGGGGCTTCGGCGCCGATTCCGGGATCGTCGCCAAGTGGGCGGACAAGTACGGTATCGATATCGAAGTGGTGCAGATCAACGACTACATCGAGTCGATCAACCTGTACACGGCTGGTGCCTTCGACGGCGTGACCGTGACCAACATGGATGCGCTGACCATTCCGGCCGCAGGAGGCGTGGACACCACCGCGTTGATCGTCGGCGACTTCTCAGACGGCAACGACGGCCTGGTGCTGAAGGGTACCGACCGGCTCGAGGATGTGCGCGGCCGCAACGTGCACCTGGTCGAGCTCTCGGTCTCGCACTACCTGCTTGCACGGGCGCTCGAGTCGGTCGGCATGACCGAGCGCGACGTGCGCGTGGTCAACACCTCGGACGCCGACATCGTCGGTGCCTTCGGGTCCCGCGACGTCGACGCGGTGGTGACCTGGAACCCGCAGCTGGGCGAGATCCGGGCGCGTGACGACGCCCACGTGGTTTTCGACTCCAGCCAGATTCCCGGCGAGATCATGGATCTGCTGGTGGTGAACACCGCGGTGCTCGAAGCCAATCCGAAGCTCGGGAAAGCGCTGGCTGGCGCCTGGTACGAAATCATGGATGTGATGCGCGGCGACGACGAAGCCGGGCGCGAGGCGCGCGCGGCCATGGGCGAGGCCGGCGGCACCGACCTTGCTGGTTATGAGGCGCAGTTGGCCTCCACCCGCATGTTCTATGACGCGGCGGACGCGGTGGCCTTCGTCACCGGGCCGGAGCCGCAGGAGACGATGGAAAAGGTTCGTCAGTTCGCGTTCGAGCACGGATTGCTTGGCGAGCGCGCACCCAGCCCGGATTTCGTCGGTATCGCGTTCACCGACGGCTCGATCCTTGGCAGCCCGGACAACGTGCGCTTCCGCTTCAACGCCGACTTCATGCGCATGGCCGCCGAAGGCGAGCTCTGAGGGGGCTGCGCTAATCCTGACGGCTGTCCGCTGCGGGTCCATGTAGAACGTAAATAAGCCACGGATGGACACGGATAAACACGGATAGGGTTTTCGTCGAAAAATCTGTGTCCATCTGTGTCTATCCGTGGCCAAAAAATGCCCTTGAGCCTTCGTCCGTGTTTTACGTGTCTTTCCGTGGCTAAAAACGCCCTTCAACCGGCCTTCTTGCTTTCCGTGGCCAGATTTTCCAACCAGCGCAGGTCCGCCTCCACCGCTACCGGCAACGAATCGTGAAACGCCTGATCAACCAGCATCCACCGCGCGTTTTTGGCTACCTGCTCGGCCTGCTGCCGTTCGTGCTGCTGTTGCTGGTGTATGCCCTCGCATCGGCAGCGCGGCTGGCAGAGAACCCGAACGACCCGTTGCTGCCGTCGCTGGGCACGATGTTCGACACGTTCTGGCGGCTGGCCACCGAGCCGAGCCGGCGCACCGGAGAACTGGTGCTCTGGGTCGACACGGCCGCCAGTCTGACCCGGTTGGGCCTGGGGGTCGGAATCAGCATGCTGATGGGGCTCGTGGTCGGAATCCTCGCCGGGCTGATTCCGTACGCTGGCCGCACCCTGTCGCCACTGATCACGGCAGTGGCGATGATCCCGCCGCTTGCGGTGTTGCCGATCCTGTTCATCACTTTCGGGGTCGGCGAACTCGCGAAGGTGGTATTGATCGTGTTCGGGATCGCGCCGTTCATCGTGCGCGATATCCAGCAGCGGGTGGAGGAACTGCCGACCGAGCAGCTGATCAAGGCGCAGACGCTGGGGGCTTCCACCTGGCTGATCGTGCTGCGGGTGGTGCTGCCGCAGGTGCTCCCGCGGCTGCTCGACGCGACCCGGCTTGCACTCGGCGCGGCCTGGCTGTTCCTGATCGCGTCGGAAGCCATTGCGGCCACCGAGGGCCTGGGCTACCGGATTTTCCTGGTCCGTCGCTTCATGGATATGGCGACCATCCTTCCCTACGTGGTCTGGATCACGCTGCTCGCTTTCCTGCTCGACCTGCTGCTGCGGTTGGCGAACCGGTGGCTCTTCCCCTGGTACGGGAGCCGGAAACGCTGATGGCCTCCGTGACTCTGAACAACGTCTGGAAAACCTACGGCCGCGACGTGGTGTTGGAGCGGTTGAACCTGCAGGTGCATTCCGGCGAGTTCATCACCATTGTCGGGGCCTCCGGCTGTGGCAAGACGACGTTCCTGCGCATGCTGCTCGGCGAGGAAGCTCCCACCCGCGGCGAGTTGCTGTTGAACGGGTCGCCGATGCCCGCCGAGCCCGGCCCGGACCGGGGTGTGGTGTTTCAGAAATACTCGGTATTCCCGCACCTGAACGCGCTGGACAACGTGCTGGTCGCCGAGGAGTTCGGTCGGGCCCGTTTCACCGGCCACCTTTTCGGACGCGCCCGCCGCAAGGCTCGCGCGAAAGCCACCGAGATGCTGCAGGCGGTTGGGCTTACGCACGCGCTGAAGAAATATCCGCACGAGCTCTCTGGCGGGATGCAGCAGCGCCTCGCGATTGCGCAGGCCTTGATGAAGAATCCGAAGATCCTGCTGCTCGACGAGCCCTTCGGCGCGCTGGATCCGGGCATCCGCAAGGATATGCACGCGCTGATCCTCGACCTGTGGCGCCGTCGCCGGCTGACCATCTTCATGGTTACGCACGACC
>PULL01000231.1 GCA_003550945.1 Thioalkalivibrio sp.
AGACAACGACATTCCAGCGAATCGTATTCATGGAGCTCTCCACTCATAGGCGTTTGTGCACTTGTGTGTTTATACGTCAATTGCAGCAGGCCATGCAACCGTGCTAATGACTGGCAGGCCGAGGCCGAGGAAGGCTGTTTACGCGGCCGGCCCCCTGAACACCCAGTGTGCCGCCGAGAGGGTCCAGAGCCAGGTGCCCCTGATTACGCCCGGCGTACCAGACCGTGCCAGAACTGAGTGACTGTCCGCAGCCTGGTCCTTTGCAGTCCCCGGCAGCGGACACCTGGGAGACCGCTCCGGGTCGATACCGCTTCTGCGGTTCGGACGACGTTCTTGTTTCTTCAACCAAGCCAGAGGCCTACGGGCTCAACTGGGCGGGCGATGACAGATCCCGCTTCCAGTTCGAGCCCAAAGGTTATCGAGGCTACAACGGTTAGTCCGAGTCCAAAGGTCGCCGAGAGGCGAACCAGCGCGCCGCGCAGCGCCTCAAGGTGTCTCTTCAGGGGTCGACCAGCGCTGATAAACCCACTCCGCACTGGGCCCGGCGATGTCGGAGAGTCGGGCATTGATCTTGCCTGAACAGGCTTCGCCGACGCTCAGTCCGCGGCAGCCGCCTGTCTGCGCCAAGGGAACAAACCACCCGGCCTCGAAGCTGTAGGCACAGAGACATCGAGCCCCTTCACCAGCTCATGAAGGGCATCCTGTAAGGCCTCTTCAATCACCGGATGATAGAAAGGCATCATCAGCATCTCATCGGCCGTCAAGCCGCTCTGGATCCCCCATGCAAGCAGGTGGGCCAGATGTTCGCAGCGCGGTCCGACCATGGCACCACCCAGAACGCGCCTGCTGCGACGGTCGGCATAGAGCCGCAAGACCCCACGATTCCGGCCCATGATCAGCGCCCGGCCGACCGGCCCGAACCGCTGCTGTACGACCACCACCGAATCCTCATCGAGGCCGGACCAAGACGCCCCGACCACAGCGATATTCGGCTCGCTGAACACGATCGTCATCGGCGTTTTCACTTCACAATGCCGCGGCGCCTTATGGCAAGCGTTGTAGCCGGCGACGCGGCCCTGCGCCGCGGCAACCTGAAGGTTAGCGATCCCGCCGGTGGCATCGCCGCTCAAATAGATGGGATGACGCCCGACTTGCAGCGTCCGCGGGTCGAAGAAAGGCACACCGCGCTCGTCCAGCGTACACCCGACATTTTCCAGCCCCAATCCGACCACATTCGGCCGCCACCCCATCGATAAAAATACCGATTCGACCAAAACCTCTCGGCCACCAGCGGAGACGCGGACCCCGTCGCCCTCACGCTCCACCTGCGCCGCGTGACCCAGCCAGACCGGGAACTCACGCCTCAGGATGTCCACTGCAGCTTGGCTGACAACGGGATCCTCCAGTCGAGCAATCGTTTGGCTGGCCTCGATGCCGACCACCTGCACGCCTAACCGGTGCAGCGCCTGGCCAATCTCCACACCGATGGGGCCGAGCCCGATGACGGCAACGGATTCCGGAAGCCGTTCCTGCTCGAACAGCGTCTCAACGGTCAGGATCCGATCGCCCAGACGCGCGCTCCAATCGGCGGGCACGACAGCCGAAGCGCCGGTTGCAATCACGACCGCACCGGCGCGAATCACCCGATCCCCGACCTGAAGCGTCTGGGCATCGATGAAGCGTGCAAAGCCTTCGACCAGCTCATCACCCATCTCGTCGGTCGTGTTGGCAAGCACCAGATCGACGAACGTGTCGCGCAACTCCCGCACATGCTCAAGCGCTGCGGCCTGCTCGACGCGCAACGCCTCCGCGCCCTCGATGCCGTAGCGCTGGAACTGATTGCGCGCCTGAAAAACCTCTGCAAGATGGATGGCCACCTTCGATGGCATACAGCCGATCTTGGCACACGTCGTGCCGAGTCCCCCGCCATTGATCAACAGAAAACGGTCCGTGACCTTTCGAATCTCTTTGACGGCGTTCAGACCGGCATGGCCCGCCCCGATGACGGCAACGTCTACCTCATCAGGCATGTCAGTTGCCTCTTGGATTCGATTCGTGCGGATGAGCAGCGTACGCGCTTTCCCGTCTGGTCCAAGGGCCCGCTACGCACGACCGTACGTTACAGCGTCGACAGCCATTCGGCGATCTTTTCGATCTCGGCCGCGCTGGGCGGAGCGTCGCAGGCCTGACTGTAGGCCACGGCCGACTTCATCAGCTTCGCCTCTTCGGAGTCGGTCTCGCCCTTCAGGATCTTGGTCGCTTTGTCCTGGATCTCCGCGGCATCCAGCCCGCCGATCTTCGGTACCAGCCGGCTGACCGGATCCATGCCCTGGGCGCCGTGGCAGTTGACACAGGAGTGGAAGGTGAAGAGCTGCTCGCCACTCATCTGGGCGCGATCGGCAGCCGAGGCCACTGAAGCGAACGCGGTCAGCATGACACCGGCGGCAAGCGTGACTATGGTGCGGTTGGACATGGATTCGCCCTCCATCAAAGGTTGCAAACAAGCGGTGTGTCGCGGCTTGGATACCGATTCATCATGCGCGGCTGCCCGACGGTGGACCCCCTCCATTCGCTTCCGGAAACCAAGGAGAACCGCAGCGTATCGTGAAGTTCCCCGGTCAAGTGGGCTGGAGTCCCGGCACCCACGATCTAAGTATGTCGCTCCACAGCGGCACGACAATCGCCCGATCGGGCGAGGGATGAACCGCGGGTGCGCCGGAGGCTTGTTTCGGCATCGGTCGATTGTCGATTATGCTGACGGCGTCGGCAGCCGTTACGGAACCGGTACCATGGGGGTGAACGACGACAACCGCGTCCACGAATTCCTGCTCAACCTCTACAGGCTGCAGGATACCCGTACCCTGTTGCATGCGATCTGCAACCAACTCACTCAACTGATTCCGGGCGAGAACGTCTTCATTGGCCGGCACGACATGCGCCACACCCGGATCATCGGTTGCTCAGTGACACATCCGTTCACTGCCCCGGGTTTTCTGGAGCAGATCAACGATTTCGCGGGACAGCATCCGCTGTGGGAACCGATACGCAGCGGCGAACAGATCGTGCGAGCGATGTCGGATTATGCGACCTCGCGCGCCTGGCACCGCACGGGGCTGTTCGCTGAGTTGCTCCGCCACGACGACGTTCAGGACCACCTGTCCGTCGAGTTTGGCGCACGACACGGTCTGCTGACCTCCATTGGGGTATTCCGGTCGCGCCGCGGGTTCAGCACGGCGGAGATGCGTCGCATGACGGCGCTGATGCCGCATATCGGAAGGGCGCTGGAGAATGCCCGAATCGTCGAGGCAGCCGGCATCGCTGGAGCCGCGGCGGTGCCGTCCGACGATCATGCGCTGGTGCAGGTCTCGCTGGACGGGCGCGTGTCGGTGCCAACGCCTGCGGCACGGCGGAATCTGGCTAGCCTGGCCGATGTGCAGAATGGGGGATTGCCACCTGCGGTACTCGGCTGGTTGGACCACGTGCGGAAGCGAATGAATCAGGGGCTGCTCGAGGCCGACCTGCGTCCCTTCCGCTACCGCGGGCGGGCGGGCGTTCTGGAGTTTCGGCTCTATCGCAGGGACGACCAGCCAGGTTACTGGTTGGGCATGCGCAGGATCGGGGGCGACAACTGCACTAATGCGACCGCGTCATTAGCTCGGTTGACGAGCCGGGAAAGAGAGATCGTCGCATGGATCCGGGCCGGCAAGACCAACGAAGAGATCGCGTTGATCCTGGGCATCAGCTTTTTCACGGTGAAGGCGCACCTGAAGAGCATCTACCGCAAACTGGGTGTACAGACGCGAACCGAGGCCGCGGTTCTGCTCCAGCGCGCTGACTCGGGCCACATCCGGGCTGAGCCTGAGTGAGGGTTTGCGGCTCGATCCGGCACCCGTGCTCGAGGCCCATGGCTCCACGACCCGCTCAGAGACAGGTCGAGAAGCCGACTTCGTCGTGGCCATCCAACGTGCAAGAACGCTGACCCCGCTGGCAGCAACTTACTTGCACGCTTGGACGTCGGGCAACTCTTCTTAGGCTGGCTACCGCTCCTACGGAGAATTGGGTGTTGGGTCGACAATGAACGCGATCTTGCAAGGAGAGCCTTCGAGCGCTTCATGGCGATGGCACCGGCCGGCCCAATCCATGGGCGGTGTCCGGTTGACGCGCCATCACTGCCGCTGGCGGTCTTGGCTCGAGTACCCGCTTTGGGTCGGAGACAGCCATTGGCAGGGGTTGTCCCAAACCTGCCACCCCGCCTTATCCTCAGCGATTCATCCCAATGCCGGTCCGGACATGCCCAACGCTCCAAGAACTACGCGCATGCGCTGACCGCCCCAAGACATAACGTCCGGCAGCGACAAACGCGCCGCTGCCGGGCTCGTACCAACCAGCCGACCCTCACCTCAAGCCAAGGGTACGTTCGGGGGCGAGCATTTCCCGGAGCCGATGATCCTCTAATCTTGTGGCACCGGCGGCGCGTGACCATTGGCAGTCGTTATGTGCCTGCCACGCGCTCGCACCATACAAGACTGGGGTACCCACAGTACGTCTAGCCACCACCAATTCGCCGGAACTCCAAGCTCAGCAATCCGAGAGAAATAAATATCATTCCCGGCCGACCATCTTGAACAATTAGCGCACGCGCTCTAATGACCGCGTCACGATTCGCATGACCGGAATGCGCCGCTGGATTTCGCGATTCTATAAGCGCGTCAAGAAAAGCAATTAGACTGCCTCTCAAACTCTTGCTCCAAGCCTCCGACCACGTCTGCCCAACAATATATTCGCGCAAGCATCTGATGAAAGACGACTGCGGCCCAAACTCTCTTTTAAGCGAAATTAGAACTGATTTCCACCAACCCAATCCCGGGGGTCGTCCTCTTTCCATAAACGTTATCAAATCCTGGCCCAGAGTGACGTCTCCATAGCACGCACCTTCACCATGGTCCTTTAAAGGAACCAACAGGGCGCAGCTCAGCGCCCGTTCGACGATCTTGCCCCAAACGACCGTTGCACTCTCCAGCCCTGTCTCTCCCAACTTTTCCAAGAACCAACCTTGTGCGAGCCACTTGCGAATGTCTCCATCGTCCAACCGATCGATCCAGGGCCATGCCTTGGATGCTTCTGATAGATCGAACTCCGCCGAAAAAAGACGCATGCGGTCTAAACCGGATGTCCAATCCTTCGGAAACATCCCATCCGGCCACACATCTATAAGACTTCCATCCGGGGCAAAACGGATCGAAACCACCTCTGTACCCACGTCAGGTTTCGGAAGGAAATAATAGACAAGTACGCTCTCACTATTAATCCAAAGCTTTGGAGCCAGCGACTGCACGTTTTCAGCACCCCCCTCTCTGGTCTCGTGCGCTTCGCGAATGTGCTGGGAGATCTTCAAAAGAAACACCTCGGAGTGCGACTCGATAATCACGCGACGGACGCCCCCATTTCGACCCTTTGCGGCATGAACGAACGTATCCGCAAGCTGGCTTTGGGCCACAGGATGAAGATGCAGTTCCGGCTGTTCGATCGCGACTTGATCAAATTCCCCGAGCGCCGCTAAGACCGGAAGCACATACCCCACACCAGATCCTACATCATAGAACGTACGACGGAACCCTTCTCGGTCGCGAAGAACGAAGTACACAAGCGTTGAGCCAGTCAAATCGGTATCGTCGTCAGTTTCTTCGTACTCGTCCGAATGAACAAGATAAATTTCTGGGACTGTCCGATACTTATTTAGGGAATAGAGATAGTGCTTAAAGCAATAATTCGGGAAGTCCTCGACATCTTCTAGGTCGGAGCCATATCGGAGATGGTTAACCCACCTTCGAGCATAAGGAGCCAGCAGATCTAAAACCCGCGTGTCGCTCGCGCCCGAAGACGACGATAGGCTTCTCGGTCCATCGTACTTAGTAGAGTAAGACCCTGGTTCGGACAAAGATTCACCTACAAATACGGCCCGCTCACACCAGCCCTCCATGTCAAAATGGTCCCGCATTTTCGATTTAAGATGTAGGGGAGTATTCGAATCGATATTATTGCGATTCCCCGGAACGCGGGCGACCCGAGCCGACTGCGCGACAACGAACGCAATCGCCACCAAAAGTTGATTAAGCTTGGTGGCCTGCGCGCGCAAATTAGAAAACAACGCTGCCGAGTTGGCGTCGGCAAACTCGCTTCTCAGAAAAGTCATATACCGAACGACGTCTGCCTCTTGCACATCAAGAGAATATTGCTTCAAATAGTTCCGGTGGTTGTAGAACGACGCTCCTTTAGCCGAATCGAATAGGTTCCATTCGTATAGCAATGATCGCGTTTCGGGTGTCGCAACAAGTTTGTCAACGTCAGTCGGAAAAACGAGTTCAAGTGATTCCTGATCAAGGCTTACAATGGCGCCTTCTGGACGCAGGGAATAGGCGGTCAGCCCTCGCACTATCGACTGCGCCTCGGTTTGAGGTTCGAAGGCCAATTTTGCTCTAGCACATCCACGATTGGCGCTAACGCAGAGGCCGGTGGCGGCGTCGTGGTTTAGATTAATGGCCCACCGGCCGATCAACTTCAGGCGGGGATCCACTGACTCACACTCGGGGTTCCGCTCGAGCCCAGTCTTAAAATATGGACCATAGCTGGCAGTTTCCCTGCTATAAGACACAAGGCGCTCGCCATCGATGGAGATACTTAAACTCTCTACTAAATACGGTTCATAACCACGCCCAAACTGAATTTGCAGATCAACCCATGCGCCTTCGGCCAGTAGCGATAGGACGTGCTCCAGTTCGGTGAAACGCGTGGTTCCAATATGGTCGAGCTCGATTGCGTCTATGAACACCTTAACGGCAAGCGCGATGCCCCGTTGTTCGGCTCTGTCATGGGTCAAGGACGTTATTCGATTGAGATCCGGTAGGTTCCCGGTCCCGATCGACACCAACAGATCAAGTGCATCAAGCACTGAACTCTTGCCCGCCGAATTCGGACCGTATAGGAAGGTCAACTCCCCGAAATCGATCTCGACTGGGCCTCTAATAGCTTTGAAGTTCTCGATTCGAAGCTGTCGAAGCATAGGCTGCGCGGATTGTTTTCAGTTCTTGTGAGGCGAAGGATTTGCATTTAGCAAACCGTTTAAAAATTGGATTGAGCTCGACCCACACATTGGACCATTATCTTGTCTTGACATAGATCGTATCGGCAAGCATGGCGGCATCGTGCATGTAACGCTATAACTTTTCTGATTAGAGTGCAACCAGCACAGTTCGTTAGGTCTCGGTTTCAGGATGAGGTCAGCAAGCTGTTCTTCACGGGGCAAGTCGGTGGTTCCCGGCTTCGGGGCATACAGCCGGTGGGGACGGGGTTGCCGCGTTGTATCAGGCGCGGATTCAATTGTTCCAGAGCGGTAGACGCGCCGTGACCGTCCAATCGGTCATGAAGCTCCTCGCTCTGCAATTTGGATTCGCCGGGTTCACCAACTTGGTTGGAATGCCCACGGCCCGGTCAATCATTGGTCGTTCCTACGGGGCGAAGCGTGGCGCGATAGCCGCGGCACTGAGAGCCGAAGCGTCATAAGGGGCCGCGCAATGCCGCCGGTTTGGGTGGGCCGGACGAAGCGTGCAAAATGTGGGACCGACGCGGGAAGCATGACGCCATGTGGACCATCGAAAAAACTCGAGGCATTACGTTTCGTGGCGCGAAGCTCGGACTCTCCGCCGCCCGGCTCTGGGAGCACACGCAGCGGCGCCAAATCAACCCGTTTGCGCCGATCACGCGCCAGACTGCACAGAACCCTGGCCTGTATCTCGATGTGACGGAAGGCGAAAGCCCGCTGCAACCGCTCACCGGGCTCACCTTGCAGGACCTGCGCGACAAGCGGTACGCGCATCTGAACCCGAGTGACGCCGCTCACCTCCTGCACAACATCCAGTGCCGGGAGTGCCGGCAGTGGATGGCCAGTGTTCAGGCGCACCTCGAAGCAGCGCGCCAGGAGCAGGCCGCCCGGAACCGGCCTACACCGTTCCTGCCCGCCGGCGACGGAAGCCCGCTCGGGGTCGCGGGCCTGAAATGCGCGCTTCAGATCTGGCTCCATTCGCGGCGCGACGAGAAGGCTCCGCTGGCGCAGTGGATGAATCGCCTGCGCAAACTGACGCAGCAGGGCCTGCGCGGGAACGAACTCGATCTATCTGGACTGTCGTCCGTGGGTGCGCTGCCTGGGGAAGGACCGGTGACGGGCGAGTCGCTCCTGCAACACCTGGACTACCGGAAAGCCCGCCTCAGCATCCTACCTGTCGTCCAGACCGCCCGCCGGCAGTTGGATTTCGTGCAGGTCACAAACACGCCTCCCGCCAGACGCATCGAGCCCCGGCGACGCAAGCCATTGCGCGCCCATCCCGTGTATCGGGATCCGATCATGGGCTACTGGATCGACCAGATCGCGTGGGAGGATCTGTTTCTCGACCAACCCGGCTGGCGCGCACTCACCTGCAGGGGCCAGGTCGTCACGTCCCCCGCGAATCCGACCGGCATCTGCCGCAGCGCCGAAGAGGCGATGACTCTCGCCTCGGCACATGCCCATACCGTGCTGCCCAAGCTCACGGCCCAGGGGAAGTGGTCTCGCTACAGCATCTCCGGCGGCGAGCACTACCGGGAGTGGCTGGTCACGCTTCCCCATTACCGCTTCGGCCATTACAACCCGCACTTTCCACACCGCAACGTCCTGCTGCATCTGCGCTGCGATATCCGCGGGGACGAAGATGGTCACCGGATCCTGCTGATGCAGGAGGCGCAAAGCGACTGGGCGCAGGCGTTCCAGCGCGCGGGGCGCGCAGGCGACGCCAATTCGATTCCAGCCCCGCCCTGGGCGCAGGAATGGCCGGCTTTGGCGCTGAAGCTGATGCTGCTACACGCCGCCTCGCGGAACGTGGATGGCTTGGCCTGGACCACGGGCGCGATGCAGGTGCGGCGCTACGGTGGCCGCGGGCAGAAGTGGCTGCATCGGCTCTACGACGAGATGCTGCCCCACGAGGCCCAGAAGCTCCTTCGGAAGCATCAAGTTCCTTGCCAGCCGATCCGCGTCCGTGTTCCCGACAACTTCACCATCCGGCCTGCCGAGTTCGGCTATGAGGTATTCGACGAGGAAGGCCACTCCCTTGGCGCTGCCACGAGCTGGGAGGAAGCGCGTTCGTTGCTTCCGGATGACGCCCACGAGCAGGTGGTGAGCATGCACGGGATCGGTCTCGACAGGAACCTTCGTGAGGTCATCATGGAAGAAGGGTTCTACGCCTGGGGCCATGGGATTCTCTAGAGGGTTTCTCCACACGATCAGGCGCTTGGTGTGTCTTGGCGCGAATGTTTCCCGGACGACACTGACGGACGGAGCCGGGGGATTTCGCTCGCTTCCACGGTGTCTCCAACAACCCCCGCTTCAGGAGCGCTGTCGCCTTACTCTCTTTCGCCTGGGCATGCGGACCCGGCGATGCTGACGATCCGTCCCGCCGGGGAAGATGAACGGTCCAGGGTGCCAATGCGCAGAGCAGAAAATCACGTGACTCACAGACGAAGGTCCCCAGAGGGGTTTTGAACCTTAGCAACGGACCGGTCAGCGTGGACCAGGCGGACCGCGAGCCCATATCCAGGACCCCTGAGTTCGACAGTTGAACCCCATTTTTGGCCCTTTTTGAGGGTGCAAGTCTAGGTTTTATGCGGGTTTCCGGGCGTTTTTCCGAAAACCCCTGTGGTGGCACGTTTTCGGGTAGGGAAGTTTTTCTTGAAATGGTCCGAAGGCCTGCTATCTTGGTGGCATGCACGTCAAGATCACGACCTCCGGTCCCCGGCGCTACGTTCAGCTCGTCGAGTCGTTCCGCGATGACCAGGGCCGCATCCGCAAGCGCACCGTCGCCACCCTCGGGCGCCTGGATCAGGTCAGTGGTTCCCTCGATGCGGTGATCAACGGGCTGTTGAAGGCCACGGGTCGTGCGCCGGTCCTCGGGGCTGAGGCGCAGCCAGAGGTCGAGTTCGAACCGGCGCGCGCGCTGGGCGCGGTTTGGGCACTGCAGGAACTGTGGAAGACCTTGGGCTTTGGCGAACTGCGCCGGGTCTTTCGCGGCACCCGGCATCAGATCGATGTCGAGGCCTTGGTGCGGGTGATGGTGTTCAATCGCCTCTGCGACCCGGAGTCCAAGCTGGGCGTGCTGCGCTGGCTCGAGACCGTGGCGCTGCCGGACCGTCCCGCTGACATCACCCACCAGCACCTGTTGCGCAGCATGGATGCATTGATGGAGCACCGGGACGCGGTGGACCGGTTGGTCGCCCGGCTGCTGCGGCCCTTGATCGATCAGGACCTCTCGGTGGTGTTCTACGATCTCACGACCATCCGCGCCGAAGGCGATTCGACGATGGTGAATGATGTGCGCCGCTTCGGCATGGCCAAGGAAGGCGTGATCGCCCGCCAGTTCCTGCTGGGGGTGGTGCAAACCGCCGAGGGCGTACCGATCTACCACGAGGTGTTCGACGGCAACGTCGCTGAGACCCGCACCTTGCTGCCGACCTTGAGCACGGTGCTCGAGCGCTTCCCGAGCGTGCGCCGACTGATCCTGGTCGCCGACCGCGGCCTGCTGAGTCTCGACAACCTGGAGGCGCTGCGGGAGATCCGCCTGGCCAACGGTAACCCTCTGGAGTTCATCCTTGCGGTGCCGGGAAGGCGCTACCACGAGTTCCTGAAGGAGCTCAGGGCTTTCCACAAGAACCAATGCCAGGACGCGCAGGCGGAGGTGATCACCGAACAGTGCTGGCACGACCTGCGCCTGGTTGTGGCGCACGACCCGGCCACGGCCGCCGAGCAGACCGGCCGGCGCAACGAACGCATCGCGGCGCTGATCGACCAGGCCAATGCCTGGGCCGAGAAGCTCGACGCACAGGACGTCGGCGAACATGGCCGCGGTCGGCCGCTCTCGGATCGTGGGGCGACCGCACGGCTCTATCACGCGGTGGCCGAAGCGCACCTGTCGCGCATCGTCAAGGTCGATCTGAAAAGCCCGGTACTGCGCTACCACATCGACTGGAAGGCAAGGGCCCAGGTGGAGTTGATGGACGGCAAGCTGCTGCTGGTGACCAACGCCACCGATCTGACCGCACCGGAGGTAATACAACGCTACAAGGCGCTGGCCGACATCCAACGCAGCTTCCGGGTACTCAAGTCCGAAATCGAGATCGGCCCGGTGTACCACCGTCTGCCCGAGCGCATCCGCGCCCACGCGCAGATCTGCTTCATGGCGCTGATCCTGCACCGGGTGATGCGCGCGCCTGCACGCGGCCCACACCGTGTTGTCGCCGGAACGCGCGCTGGAGCAGTTGACCCGCATCCAGCATCACCGTATTCGCATCGCGC